>JACMOI010000051.1 GCA_014378105.1 Pseudopedobacter sp. | reverse complement strand
TTTATTATTGGTACATGGAACAGGTGATGACAATGTCCATTATAACAATGCCGAGCAAATGATTAATGAATTGATAAAATATGGTAAAACTTTCCAATTGATGAGTTATCCAAATAGAACACACGGGATTTATGAGGGTGCAGGAACGAGCAAACATTTGGCTTTAACCTATACCAAATTCTTAAAGGAGAATTGTCCTCCTGGAGCAAAATAAAAAATATAAAAAGCGGCTTTCGGGTCGCTTTTTTTTGGAATATTCCACGATGGTTGCCCAAATAGCAAGCAGATCGAGCTTTAGGAATAATAATTGCTTTCGAATAGACAACCAATTAAAAACTCATGTCGAATATCTTTTCTAAAATAAAAAACGGTTACAGTCTTTTTAAAAATATAAATTTTGCTCAATTAGAAGCCATTTCTAAAAAGGTCGACTTACAAGAAATGATGAATGCATTTAGTCATTTAGATGAAGGTCAGTTACAAGGTCTCAAAAAGATGATGAAGGCGACTGCAAAAAAACAAAAAGACCTTCCAATAATTAACGGTGATTTTTATGACTTATCAGCCTCTCTTTCCGATGAAGACCGCATCTTACAATTAAAAGTAAGAGCCTTTTTGGAAAAAGAAATTAAACCAATAGTGAATGAATATTGGCTCAAGGCCGATTTTCCACATGAAATCATCCCAAAATTAGCAGAACTTAATATTTGCGGTTTAACCTACGAAGGTTATGGCTGTCCAAACCGTTCCTTTCTAATGGAAGGAATTATTGCTGCCGAAATGGGGCGAGTTGATGCTTCTATAGCAACCTTTTTTGGCGTTCAAAGCGGTTTGGCTATGGGCTCAATTTACATCTGTGGTTCTGACGAGCAAAAAGAAAGGTGGTTACCCAAAATGCAGAAAATGGAACTTATTGGCTCGTTTGGTTTAACCGAACCCAAAGTTGGCTCAGCCGCAGCGGGAGGGTTAACAACAACCGCAAAAAGAAATGGCGATACTTGGTTACTCAATGGTCAAAAGAAATGGATTGGGAATGCCACATTTGCAGATATAAATATCATATGGGCAAGAGATTTGGAAGATAATCAGGTAAAAGGTTTTGTAATTGAAAAAGGGAATCCAGGATTTTCTGTAGAGAAAATTAAAGATAAAATGGCTTTACGTATTGTTCAAAATGGTTTAATCACGCTAACTAATTGCGAAGTAAAAGAAGATAGTAGACTACAAAACTGTAATTCATTTAAAGACGTTGCAAAGGTTTTACAAATGACTAGAGCGGGCGTAGCTTGGATGGCTGTAGGTGTGTCTCGTGGAGCTTATGAGAGCGCCTTAAAATACACCAGAACCCGTAAGCAATTCAGCAAACCTATAGCGTCTTTCCAATTAATTCAAAATCACTTGGTAGAAATGCTTTCAAATTTAACGGCAATGCAAACTATGGTTTTCCAACTTTCGAAATTACAAGATCAAGGCAAACTGACAGATGAACACGCATCACTCGCAAAAGTATTCTGTACTTTAAGAACAAGGGATGTGGTCAGTAAAGCTCGCGAAGTAATGGGAGGTAATGGTATTTTATTAGAATATGACGTTGCCCGTTTTGTTGCGGATGCTGAAGCAATTTATTCTTATGAAGGAACCAAAGAAATTAACTCCTTAATTGTGGGTAGAGCGATAACGGGATTTAGCGCTTTTGTTTAATTATTAAAAAAGAGACTGAATCGCCGCTTTCTTAATTTAGGTTTAGAATGGTAAATCGTCTTCTGATGCATCAAGTGAATAATCATTCGATTTAGTAGCACTGCTACTTCCTGTAGATTCACTTTCTACAGATTCGCTGCTGGTGGAGCTGTCTTCGAAATCACTTTTTCTACCTAACATGGTGAAATTTTCGGCAACGATCTCTGTGCTAAATTTTTTATGCCCTTCTCTATCCTCAAAAGAACGGGTTCTCAATTTACCTTCAATATATACTAATTTACCCTTTTGTAAATACTTGGCGGCTACATCGGCCAAACCTCTCCACATCACAATATTATGCCACTCCGTTTGCTCAACACGTTTTCCGTCTTTGTTATATGATTCAGAAGTTGCTAAAGGGAAACTGGCTACGGTTACATTTCCGTCCAAATGTCTTACCTCAGGATCTTTCCCAAGGTGACCTACTAAAATAACTTTATTAATTCCTGACATATCAATAGGTTAATTTTTAATCAATTTAGGTATTTTTTCAAGAACTCAAAAATTAATTTAGGTTGCCCATATCGATCTAATTCATTAATTTT
>JACMOI010000189.1 GCA_014378105.1 Pseudopedobacter sp. | reverse complement strand
TTCTCTTTTATTCGCATTTTTTAAATTAACGGGGTTAGAAACGGGAAATCTAACCCAAATATTAGTTAAATCTTTTTGATAAACATCCCCCGAAGCGTTGTCCAAGTAAAAATCTGTTGCTTTACCCGTACTATTGGTAGGAACACCATTTCCTGCATACCAAACTGTACCATCTTTACCAGAAGCGCCTGCTCCTACATCGTTCCATTTAAACCCATCCCAATAATTAAATCTTAAGCTAGTAGTATTGTAAATAATTAGACCATTAGCAGTTGCATTTATTTTCGGAGTCAGAATATCACGTTGTTGTATAGATAACCTAGGTAACAAAAGACCTTTAGTCGTCGATGAAATATCTAATACAGCATTTGAGTATGGAGTAGTTGTTCCAATCCCAACAGATCCAGAAGTTTGCCCTAATGTTGTTTTTTTAAAGCCTAAAATTAAGATTAAAAAAACAATGGTTTTTAGAGTCAAATGAACTATTGAACCGTGATGAATCTTTTGTAAAGAGTTTTGCATATATTAAAATAAGTTATCAACGTAGAGTTATAAACATTTATAACTAAGGGAAACATTAAAATTACTTCTCCAGACAAAGATTATTTATTAATCTGTTTTCATTTTCAAAAGTTTTCCACATTGTGTTGTTAACATGTAATATCAAACTTAAAATTCGGCTTTTAACTTATTTAATTATTTTAGGGCTCTTTAATAACGATCACTATATGATACTAGAAAATAATTCTGATTTAAAGCGTATGGCTTCACAAGTTCGTCGAGACATCGTACGGATGGTTTATGAATGTCAATCTGGACAACCAGGAGGCTCATTAGGATGTACTGATTATCTTGTGGCCTTATATTTTAAAATCATGAAACATGATCCGTCATTTAATATGGATGGTATTGGGGAGGATTTATTTTTCCTTTCAAATGGACATATTTCACCAGTTTTTTATAGTGTTTTAGCTCACTCTGGCTATTATGATAAATCAGAATTGAAGACTTTTAGAAAATTGAATTCTAGGTTGCAGGGTCATCCAACTACACACGAACATTTACCAGGAATACGTATCGCATCAGGTTCTTTAGGGCAAGGTATGTCGGTCGCTATTGGCGCTGCTTTAGCTAAAAAAATGAATAAAGATCAATCTCTAGTATTTTCTTTACATGGTGATGGAGAATTACAGGAAGGACAAAATTGGGAGGCAGCTATGTTTGCTCCTTTTAATAAGGTTGATAATTTAATTTCTACAATAGATGTAAACGGACAGCAAATTGATGGACCTACTGATAAGGTTTTAGGTTTATTGGATTTACACGAAAAATTCTATGCTTTTGGATGGGATGTGATGCATGCAGACGGAAATGATATGGATGGAATAGTTGCGGCTCTGGAAGAAGCGAAAACAAGAACTGGAAAAGGTAAGCCAGTTATGATTTTGATGAAGACAGAAATGGGAAAAGGAGTAGATTACATGGAAGGTTCTCATAAATGGCATGGTACTGCACCTAATGAACAGCAACTTGTTCAAGCATTAAATCAATTAGAAGAAACCTACGGAGATTATTAATTCTGAAAAGGAAATTAAAATGAAACCTTGCATAACATGCTTGATATCAAAAACTTAAAATAAAAAAGACGTGAAAAAATACACATATACAGAAAGTAAAGACACCCGTTCTGGTTTTGGTGCTGGTTTGTTAGAGGCCGGTAGAAAAAATAAAGAGGTGGTAGCACTTTGTGCAGATTTGGTTGGTTCATTAAAAATGGCCGATTTTATCAAGGAATTTCCAGACAGATTCATTCAAGTTGGTATAGCCGAAGCAAATATGATTTGTATGGCAGCTGGGCTAACTATTGGAGGTAAAATTCCTTTTACAGGGACGTTTGCAAACTTTTCAACAGGAAGGGTTTATGATCAGATTCGTCAATCTGTAGCTTATTCTAATAAGAATGTGAAAATTTGTGCATCTCACGCTGGATTAACATTGGGAGAAGATGGGGCAACGCATCAAATTTTAGAAGATATTGGCTTAATGAAAATGCTGCCAGGGATGACAGTGATTAATCCTTGCGATTATAACCAAACCAAGGCCGCTACCATAGCTATTGCCGAGTTTGAAGGGCCTGTTTATTTGCGTTTTGGTCGTCCTGTTGTTCCAGTTTTTACCTCGCCAGATCAAAAATTTGAAATCGGTAAAGCTTGGATGGTAAATGAGGGTGCTGATGTAAGTATTTTCGCAACCGGACATATGGTTTGGCAGGCGATTTTAGCAGGAGAAAAATTAGCAGAAGAAGGTATTGATGCAGAAATTATAAATATACACACTATTAAACCTTTGGATGAAAAAGCAGTCTTAAAGTCGGCAAAGAAAACAGGCTGTGTGGTGACTTGCGAAGAACATAATAGATATGGAGGATTAGGAGAAAGTATTGCTCAATTATTATCAACAAATACACCAACTCCTATGGAGTTTGTTGCAGTAAACGATACTTTTGGTGAAAGCGGCACTCCTGAACAGTTGATGAAAAAGTATGGTTTAGATAGCAGTAATATTGTTGATGCTGTTAAAAAAGTAATGAAAAGAAAATAGTAATTACGCTAAATAAACTTATTGAGCCGGAGTTTGAATAAATCTTCGGCTTATTTTTTAAAATGGTAATAGAAGACGAAGTTATTTTAAAAAAATTTGAAGATGATAAAACTCGTCATGAAGCTTTTTCTTTGCTATTAGAAAAATACCAGCAAAAAGTTTATTGGCATATCAGAAGGATAGTTATTAATCATGACGATGCTGATGATTTAGTACAAGACGTGTTTATAAAGGTTTGGAAAAACCTGATTAATTTTAGACAAGATTCTCAGCTTTATACCTGGCTTTATAGAATAGCCACTAACGAAAGTATCACCTTCTTAAAGAAAAAAAGCTCAAAAAATAATGTTTCAATAGATGATCTTTCTGAGGAGCTCGGCGAAAGCTTGAATGAATCGCAGTATTTCAGTGGGGATGTAATTCAAAGGAAATTACAAGAAGCGATAATAACATTGCCAGAGAAACAGAAACTCGTTTTTAATATGAAATATTTTGAGGAAATGAAGTTCCAAGAAATTTCGGATGTCTTAGGGACTAGCGTCGGTGCTTTAAAAGCATCTTATCATTTGGCGGTAAAAAAAATAGAGGCACATTTAACTACCAAAGATTAAACCTTTTAAGAGAAATCGAATCAATAGGGTATTATGAAAAAAGAGGACGACTATATAGACTGGGAGAAGGAAGCACCTCATTTATATGCAATTTCTAAAGAGAATGCTTTTAAAGTGCCTGAGAGATATTTTAATGAATTGCATCCTCATATATTAAGTCAGGTTACGTTAGAAGAGTTAGGAAAGGAATCTGTTTTCGAAGTTCCTGAAAATTACTTCAACCAATTACAAAGTCAAATTATATCGCAAATTAAGATTGATGAATTGATCAATCAAAATAATGGTTTTAAGGCGCCTGAATTTTTTCTTAAAGAAGCTCAACAAAAAATAAAAATTGCAGTTAAAACGCCTAAGAAATTTACCAAAATATTTAATCTTAATTTTATTAGATATGCTGCTGCTTGTATTCTATTGACAACATCTGTTGGTATTTATTTGAATGTCAGTAGGCAGCAAAATGTGAGTTATCAACTGTCAAAATTACCCAACGAAGCAATTGAAAACTACCTTCTGTTGCATACAGATGCAAATGATTTACCTACAATACTTAATAACTTAGATGATAAGTCGGTTTTTTCATTAGATAAGGATCAATTAACAGATGATCAAATAAAAGACTATTTAAAATATACGCCATAAGAAATGAGACGCCTGATATACATTTTAATTTTTTTAATAACAGTTTTTAGTAAGGATAGTATTGCCCAAGGTGGTGGTGCAATGAGCCCAAAAAGAGCCAAACAAATTGAGGCTATTAAAATTGGTTTTATCACTAGAAGGTTGAATTTAACTCCAGAAGAATCTCAAAATTTCTGGCCAGTTTATAATCAATATCAAGATGAGTTAAATCAATTGCTACAGCAAAAAAAGCAAAATAGAATAGCTAACACAGATAATCCTGATAAATTAGTTGATGATGACTTTAACTTCGATAGCAAGATTTTAGAAGTCAGAAAGAAATATCGTCGTGAATTTTCTAAGTCGTTATCTCCAGAACAAATAAAAAGTTTGTACGCAGCTGAAAGAGAGTTCAGAGAAGAATTAATTAAGCAGCTTAGGCAAAGGTCCAATTAATAATATTTGATTTTAACCTGATATTAGGTTTAAAATTTTAGGCTTATCTTTGCCCAATGCTTAGTCACAAACAACTTTTTCTCTTAAATACAGCTCAAACTTCAGATTTCCCTAGACTTTTGGAGATTGAAAAAGCCGAAGGTTGTTATTTAATAGATCCCACTGGAAGAAAATATCTTGATTTAGTGTCTGGTTTTGCGGTTAGTAATCTGGGCCATAGGCATCCAAATGTTATCGAAGCCATTAAAAAACAGCTAGATAAATATCTTCATGTTACCGTTTATGGAGAATATATTCAAGCACCACAAGTATTGTTTGCCCAAAAATTAAGTTCTGTTTTGCCACAAAACTTATCCTCTGTATATTTTACAAATTCAGGAGCAGAAGCAACAGAAGGAGCACTAAAACTAGCTAAGAAATTCACTAATCGATCACAAATAATTTCTTTCCATCACGCTTATCATGGCAGTACGCATGGTGCTTTAAGCGTAATGGGTAATGAATATTATAAGCAAGCTTATCGTCCTTTGCTACCAGATATTCATTTTATTAATTTGAATAATAAGGAACAGCTTGATGATATTACAAGTAATACGGCAGCTGTTATTTTAGAAGCTATTCAGGGTGAAGCAGGAGTCAGAGTCCCTGATGCAGACTATTTAAAAGCTTTAAGAGCCAAGTGTAACGAAACCGGTGCGGTATTAATTTTTGACGAAATACAAACAGGTTTTGGAAGAACAGGAAAGCTTTTTGCATTCGAGCATTTTGACGTAATTCCTGATATTTTATTACTGGCGAAGGGAATGGGGGGAGGAATGCCAATTGGTGCATTTATAGCCTCTAAAAAAATGATGGATGTGTTTAAAGACAATCCAATACTTGGGCATATTACCACTTTTGGTGGTCA
>JACMOI010000188.1 GCA_014378105.1 Pseudopedobacter sp. | reverse complement strand
CCTTTTTCTCCAATAATATCACACTTTTCAATTTCATTGTTAGGATGGCTGTTGAAATTCCAAATGCCCTGAAAAGGAATATTATTCTTAAAAAGTATTTGTCCTGATGTAAAATCTGCGACAACTTCTTTTTTTGATTGATTTAAAGAATAGCCCGAATAATGAATAGGTTCTCCAAAAAGAAAGATTAAAATATCTAATTGATGAGGCGCTAAATCAAAGAATAATCCGCCCCCAGATATTTCCGGATTTACTCGCCAGTTCTCTTCTGTTTTCGCAATTTTATCTGAGCCTGGCTTTTGAAATAGTTTTAAATCAATTAAACGGATTTCCCCAATTATTTTCTGGTCAATCAATTCTTTCAATTTTAAAAATAGAGGTAGTGCCCTGCGATAATGTGCAACTGTAACTTTATTGGAAGATTTGTTTTCTGCCTCAATAATTGCCTCACAATCTTTTACATTAATGGTAACTGGTTTTTCGATATAAACATTTTTGCCAGCTTTTAAACTTTGTAATGCATAATCTTTATGTGGAGCCGGGGGTGTTGCAATATAGATTGCATTTACATTTGTATTGTTTATTAAATCATTTGCATTTTGATACCATTTTTCTATTTGATGTCTTTTGGCATAATCAGCAGCTTTTGAGGCATTTCTACGCATTACGGCTTCTATTTTGGAGTGAGGAACTTTATTGAAAGCTGGTCCGCTTTTTAATTCAGTTACATTACCACAGCCTAATATTCCCCAATTTATTTTTTTCATACTTTATGAGTATTAAGATAGAAGCATCAATTAATTATTCACTAAGCTTTTATTTATAAATCAATAGATTATTTTTTCCCTAGATTTCGTCCACATTCCAAAGATAGTAAGCGCCTCATCATTTAAAATTTGTTCAGACATTAGTTTTCTTTTTGCAGGGTGAAGGTCAATTTCTTCGTAGATAAAGGCATCGTCGAAACCAATATCAGCAGCGTCTTTTTTTGTATTGGCATAGTACATTTTATCTAAATGTGCCCAATAAATCGCACCTAAACACATGGGGCAGGGTTCGCAACTTGTGTAAATTACGCAACCTTCTAAGGTAAAAGTATTTAATTCTTTACAAGCTAATCTGATAGCTGCAATTTCTGCGTGGGCTGTTGGATCGTTTGTAGTAGTTACCAAATTTGCACTTTTAGCAATTACTTTTCCGTCCTTAACTATCACTGCTCCAAATGGTCCACCGGTTGCATTTTCTACATTACTTTTAGAAAGAGCAATAGCTTCTCTCATAAATCCTAAATGATTTTCCATATCTAATTTTCATAAAAAAGGCCCAACACGTGTTGAGCCTTTAAATCTTTTATTTGAGAACTTTATTTCTTTTCGCTTTTGTATGCTTCATTTAATCCTTTGATTACTTCTTTAGTAACATCTAAGCTTTCATCGGCAAATAATATAGCGCTATTACTTTTTGAGTAAGTTAGAACCATTTTATATCCGTTTTCTTTAGCATGTTTTTTTAGATATTCTGCTACTTTGTCGTAAAGTTTCTCGTTCTCCTGAGCTTCTTCGTTTTGTAAAGCTGTACCAGCATTTTGTTGATATACCTGTAACTCTTGTTGTTTTCTTGCCAATCGTTGCTCAGTTTGTGATCTTTGGTCAGCACTCATTGTATTTGCGCCTTGTTGGTAGGCAGCAACTTCACGTTGGAAAGCAGCACCTTTATCTTTTAAATCAGCATCTGCTTTTTTAGATTTTCCTTCGAATTTTGTTTTTAATTCTTTAAAATACTGGTAATTATTTAAAAGAGAATCAGAATTCACATACACAATAGAATTACTAATAACAGTTTTGGAGTCCTTAGAATCCGCATTAGTAGAAGATTTAGTTTCGCCTTTATTACAAGCAACCACAGCTATCATTAACGCTACTCCGGCAGTCGCTTTAGCAATTTTTGAAGTTAATTTATTCATTTTTTGTTTTAAGATTTAGGCAAAGATAAATATTCTATAAAAGTATCCTAATTAAAATATCAACAGCCTAAGTCTTGTGAACTTAAGCTGTTGAATGGGGTCAATCTATCTAAGTTTTATCGTGTGCCCGATAATAATATTCCTGGTGAAAGTGGAGATATGAAAAAATTTGGAACGTAAGAAATAACAGGTTCTACGTTAACCACTTTAAATTCAGTTCTTCTATTGAGTTGATGCTCTTCTTTACTACATTTGACGCCATCTGCGCATTTATTTAATAGTTGTGTTTCCCCATAACCATGTGAGGTTAATCTCGCTGAATCTGCTCCACTTTTTAAAAGATATTTTTCTGCAGATTGAGCTCTCTTATCAGATAACCAAAGATTGTATTTTGCAGAACCCCTAGAATCGGTATGCGATCTTAATTCCACCTTTACGTTTGGAGTAGTCTTTATAAAATCTAAAACTTTATTCAATTCTGGCTCTGCATCTTTTCTAATGTTATACTTATCGAAATCATAATAGATATTATTTAATCTTACTAAAAATGCTTTTTCACCTTTTTCAACTTCAAATTTTACGTTATACACCGTTGATTCAGTAGCGCCTTTAGTAGTAATTTCACCTTGTTGTCTACTAAAATATTTATCTAAATCTCCTCTAACTATATAGTCTGTTTCCTTCACTAAATCGAAAGAGAAATCTCCGTTTTCATCAGATAATGTACTAGTTTCTTTGCCTGTCTTTTTGTTTACCAAATAGATTTTAACATTTTGGATTGGTTGTGAATTTTCTTTACTGACAACTTCACCATTTACTGCGAAAAACAAATCTTTGGGACGAGTACTGAATTGATAGATATCATCGGAACCTTTTCCTCCATCTCGGTTTGATGAAATAAATCCGGTAAGATTATCTTTGAAATACATAATTCCGAAATCATCTTTTGAGGAATTCATTGGAGCCTTAAGATTTTCGGGCTCTGTCCAGTTATTTTTAGTTCCAGTAGAAGAAAATATATCTAAACCTCCTATGGTAATATGTCCTCTTGATGAGAAGAATAATTTTCCATCAGCTCTTACATAAGGAAAAACCTCGTCTTGTGCGGTGTTAATTGTTGGTCCACAGTTTATTGGCTTTGTCCAGCCAGATCCTGTCTTTTCAGAATAAAATAAATCCATGCCGCCTAAAGTACCGGGCATATCGGAAGCAAAATAGAGTGTTTTACCATCAGGACTTAAAGCGGGATGTTCGACAGAATAAGTGTAAGGACTGTTATATGGGAATGGTAAAGCTGTTGACCAAATTCCACCTTGTTTAAATGAATAGTATATTGTCTTTTTCATAACAATATTTTTTAATTTCCCGTTATAATTAGCATCATCTACTTTTCCTGCTTTGGTAAAATAAAGCATATTCCCATCTTTTGATATACTAGCAGAACCTGTATGATATTGGTCATTTATTTGTTCGGGCATTAAAGACAATTTTAGATTACCATCCAAAGTATCATTCTCATTAACGGCTTGGTAAAGTTTTAAATAAGGATTACCAGTCCAACCGTAAATTTTCTTACTATTTTGTTTATTATTAGATATTAAGAATTCTCTATCAGAAACAATTAAAAATCCTTTATCGTAAGCGATAGGAGAGAAATCAGCATATTCTGTATTAAACCCAGCTTCGTTTTTAATTTTAATGTTAGTTTCAGGATTTTCTAACCACATCCTAGCTGCGTCGCAACTATTTGCCAACTTTACAGCGTCGTCACTTTTCTCTGGAATACGCTCAGCATAGGTTAAATAATTTAGTTTTGCTTGCTCAAATTTCGAATTCTGTTTTAAGATATCAGCGTAGTACAAATAGTTAATAGGGTCAAAGCCTGGAAAAGTTAATACGGTAGCATAGGTTTTCTCGGCTTTAATAGTTTGGTTAGTAAATCTATAGCAATTAGCTAGTTTTTGAGCAACTTCTAATGTTGGTTTTTGGTCTAAAAGTTTTTCGTAAATCTCTATAGCATATTGATAGTTATATTTTTCGTAATATTTATTCGCTTTTCCCAAATCATCAGATAAGAGATTTAAAGGAATTAGATAGATAGCAATTCCTAAGCAAACCAAAATAGTAAAGAGTTTTTTAATTTTCATGGTATTAAAAATATCTTGGTGAAAGAATACTAAAGTCTCTTTTTGGCCCAATAGTTATACTCAAAGAAAGTTCATGAGAACCACCTGCGTAACCTTGCAAAGAAGATAAAGAATAATCATATGCATAACCTAATCTCCATACCTTACCTGCATAAAACTCAACTATTCCAACCAATGCGTCTGGCGATTTTACATTTCCTACAACTCCTTTTTTCTTTAAAAGATTTACAGATGTTCTATAAGATACACCTAGCCAAACCTTATCTCCTAAAAGAAAGAAGTTATTGATATCCACATTTGTTGGACCTTTAGTATCTTCTTTAATTAAAAATGAAGGTTTGAATGTTAGAAAGTCATTAATAGGGTATAAGTATCCAGCTGTTAAAAAAAAGTGTCTTCCTTGTTTAGCAATCTGATTTTGAGTTACTGATTTATAATCAATCACACTCGAAAATAAATTTGTTGAAGATAATCCGGCATAAAACCTATCTGTACTATAATGAACACCTACTCTAGCATCAGGAACTATAAAAGAGGACTTTCCGTAACTAAAGTTAGGATCGTTAGGGTTATCAGTTTGTGCTCCATTACCATCTAAAGTATACTGTCCAACGCCAACACCTAGTCCAAAAGCCAACCTGGCATTTTCACCAACTTGTAATCTGTAAGCATAGTTTAAATATGCTGATGATTGACTTTGTAAACCTATTTTATCATTAACAATACTTAAACCTAATCCAACTTTATCGTTAAAAAAGCTTCCGTCTAAAACTATTGATTGTGTTTTTGGTCCACCATCAATTCCTACCCATTGGATTCTTGTTAAAGCATCAATATTTAAAACTTCTTTATAACCTGCATAAGCCGGATTAATTACCAAACTATTAAACATATACTGACTATACTGAGCATCTTGCTGTGCTTTAGCATAATAAGTAACCGTTAAAAATAAGGCGGTAAAAATTAGACTTTTCTTTAATTTGATCATTTTTTAAGCAGTGTTATGAAGCCTTTATAAACTTTAAACTCTCCGTTAACATTAACTTTTAATATATAAAAATAGGTTCCGTTGTTTAATCCGAGACCGTCCCATGCGTTTGCGTTATTGTAACTTTTTACTTTTAAAACTTCGCTTCCCCATCTATTTAAAATCGTTAAATCATTATCAGGGAAAAGGTCAATGTTCTTAATCTCCCATCTATCATTTATACCATCACCATCAGGTGTAAAGCTGTTAAAAAATGTCAATGGATCGTTATTAGAAACGATAGTTGATAGCGCTAT
>JACMOI010000006.1 GCA_014378105.1 Pseudopedobacter sp. | reverse complement strand
ATTTCAATAGATCAGGCTTTGCAGGGTAGAGTTGCGGGCTTACAAATTATTGGAGGTATTGCCTATATACGCGGTCGAGAGGCTCAAATTATTTTAGATGGGATGTATGTAGATGGTGGTTTTCTAAGTTCAATCAATCCACGTGATGTGGAGAGTATTGAGATTTTAAAAAGCATCGGATATACCGCTATTTATGGAAGTCGTGGTGGTGGCGGAGTAATTGTAATCAATACCAAAAGAGGGAAAGCTAATTATAACACCAATAATTATGCCCCTGGTATCGTTTCTTACAATCCAATCGGGTTATATAAAGCAAAAGAATTTTATGTCCCAAACTACGATGACCCAAAAATTAATAACAGCGTTTTGGATTTGAGAACTACCATTTATTGGAATCCAAGTATCGTAACCGACAGCACTGGGCATGCTCAAGTAGATTTCTTTAATGCCGATGGTACAGGAAATTATAAAGTTGTTCTTGAAGGAATGGATTTAAATGGTCATCTTGGTAGAAAAGTAATTCGATATCAGGTTAATCCTGCCCAATAAAACCAATTGTTAAATGAACACCATTAAAGTAACTATTCAAGATAAAGTAGCTATCATTTCTTTAGATAGAGGAAAATCAAATGCCATTAATGAAGAAATGGTAGATGAACTCCAAAAGATGATCCTCAATATAGAGCAAGATGAAAATATTGGAGGCGTTATCTTAACCGGAAAAGAGGGTTTCTTCACTGCTGGTTTAGACCTAATCGAACTATATGATTATGACGAAAACCAAATTAAAGTATTTTGGGTTAAATTTTTAGACTTGGTAAAAACGCTCACTTCCTTCAAAAAACCCTTAATTTCTGCAATCAGTGGTCACAGCCCTGCAGGGGGTTGTGTTTTAGCCATCTGTTCAGATTATCGGGTAATGGCAGAAGGTAAATATATCATTGGTTTAAACGAAGTGCCAGTGGGGATCATCGTTCCGGATAGTATTTTCGAATTGTATGCTTTTTGGATTGGAAAAGGAAAGGCTTATCAAAATCTTTTAGAGGGAAAGTTGATGGGCGTTGATGAAGCAAAAAGCATTGGTTTAATAGATCATAGTGCTCCCATTACCTCATTGATGACTGCAGCGCAAAAGAAAATGCAACAATACATCCAGCTTCCAGCAACAACTTGGCAGCAAACCAAACTTAACTTAAGAAAAGAATTAATTTCTAAAGTTTCTGAAGATCAAACTGAAACTTTAGAAGTGATGTTAAAACAATGGTGGTCGCCATCAACCCGAGCCATATTAAAAACCATTATCCAAAACTTAACCCGTAAAGAAAATGTATAATCAACCCATGTTAAGAGATGACGCCTTAAAAGGAAAAACCTATGTGGTTACTGGTGGCGGAACAGGTTTAGGGAAAGCCATGAGCACTTATTTATTAGAATTGGGTGCAAATGTGGTAATCACCTCAAGAAAGTTAGACGTTTTACAAAAAACTGCAGCTGAGTTAGAAGAAAAAACTGGCGGAAAAGTTTTAGCCGTCGCATGTGATGTAAGAGAAAATAATCAAGTAGAAGCAGTATTAGCAGCAACATTAGAAAAATTTGGACAGGTTGATGGCTTGCTTAATAATGCTGCTGGCAACTTTATCTCCCCAACAGAAAGACTATCATCAAATGCTTTTAGCACCATTATAGACATTGTTTTAAAAGGAACGGTAAATTGTACTTTGGCTTTTGGCAAGCATTGGATTAAACAGAAACAACCTGCGTCAATATTAAATATCATCACCACCTATGCTTTCACAGGTTCTGGTTATGTAGTACCTTCTGCTTGTGCAAAAGGAGGTGTTTTAGCCATGACAAGGTCATTAGCAGTTGAATGGGGTCAATATCAAATTCGTTGTAATGCCATTGCACCGGGCCCATTCCCAACAAAAGGCGCTTGGGATAGATTATTGCCTGGAGATATGGCAAAGAAATTTGATTTTAAAAATAGAGTTCCATTAAAGCGAGTTGGGGATCATCAGGAGTTGGCCAATTTAGCAGCCTATTTACTTTCTGATTTTTCTGGATATATCAACGGTGAAGTGATTACCATAGACGGTGGTGAGTGGCTACAAGGTGCCGGGCAATTCAACGGTTTAGAAATAGTAACCGACGAAATGTGGGATGGTTTAGAGCAAATGATTAGAGGTACAAAAGGAAGTTAATTTTTGGGTGTTCCCCTGCGGGTCAGGCTTTACGCTGTATTTTTTTGTCAGCCTGGGCGGAGTCGAAGAACAAAAAAGATGCCGCTTTGCCAAAGCCATCCCTTTGGGGCTTTCGGCTTAATATTTTTTCCCTATCCCAATAGTCAATACCTAAAAAACATATCGCTTTCAAACAGGTTTGTTTTACTTGGGTTATTGCAAATAACTAAAGTAAATCATATTTTGTTGTTGAAAAACAAAGTGATAGCCTATGAAATGGGAAGCAAAAGCAATTATTCATCATAAAGAAAAGCGTATAGCCGTTTGGTTTGAAAACAAGCCCGCTTTAAATGCTCGTTTCAAAAAATTACCAAATGTTAAATGGAGCCAAACACTCGGGGCTTGGCATGTGCCTGATACAATCCAGAATAGACAAAAATTTGCTATTGCTGAAGAAAATCAAGCAATCAAAACAACACCGCTTTCTACTAATAATCAGCATATTCTATCGCAATTTATTGAGACTATACAACTTAAAGGTTATAGCGGTAGTACTTTAAAAACCTATAAAAATGAATTTACATTATTCTTAACTTATTTAAAACAAAAATCGGCATCAGAATGCAATCTTCTAGATGTTAGGGCTTATATCTTATATTGTTTAAATGAGCTCAAATTAACAGAAGCTACAATCCATAGCCGTATAAATGCTTTAAAATTTTATTATGAGAAAATATTACATTTTGAACGTTTTTCTATGGAAATACCCCGTCCTAAAAAGCCTTATCAACTCCCTAAAGTAATAGACATTAACGATGTGAAAAAACTTTTTGATGTAACCACTAACCTAAAGCACAATACCATGCTTAAAGTATGTTACGGTATGGGTTTAAGAGTATCAGAAATTGTGGGCTTAAAAATTAAAGATGTGGATAGTAAACGTATGCAAGTTTTAATAGAAAAAGGTAAAGGTAAAAAAGACAGATATGCTAATTTACCAGAAAGCCTTTTACAACAATTGCGTAACTATTTTAAAGAATACAAACCGAAATATTATTTATTTGAAGGAGTTAATGGAACCCAGTATAGTTGCCGCAGTGCGCAACAAGTTTTTAAACATGCTTTAATTAAGGCTAACATTAATAAAACAGTTGGCATACATAGCTTAAGACACAGTTTTGCAACGCACTTATTAGAAAACGGTACTGATATTAGGTATATACAAGAATTATTAGGGCATAATGATATAAAAACCACATTATTATACACAAATGTAAGTGATAAAAGCATTAGGAAAATTAAAAGCCCTTTAGATGATATTAACAGTTAATAAAAGATAAACTAGAATTTTGATGCGATGAAAGGATTAAACAAAGTAACCCTAATTGGAAATTTAGGTAAAGACCCTGAAAATACCGTATTAGATAATAAAACCAGTGTGACTAAATTTTCTCTAGCTACTTCTGAGAGTTATAAAGATGAAAAAGGAGAAAAACATACTACAACAGAGTGGCACAGCGTGGTAATGTGGAATAGCCTAGCCAGTTTAGCAATAAAGTATTTAAAAAAGGGCAGTAGTATTTATTTAGAAGGTAAATTAAAAACCAGAATTTACGAAACCAAAGAAGGTGAGAAGAAACAAATAACAGAGATAGTAGCCGAAAATTTTATTATGCTTGATAAGCCAGAATAAAAATATAGTTTTAAAGAAATAATATTTCATAATTTAGAGATCAAATATTAAACGACAATACAAAAAAACGCTACGCGTTTTTTTGTATTGTCGCAACTAACTTGTTATAAAACAAACTTTTAAATATTTTGCGATTTCAAAAACATGCGTATATTTATGAGTTGGTGGCAATTTTGACAGACCAAATAAAGTAAGGACATAGATTGTGAGAAAAAATGTAAAGGACAAAATTCAATTAAAATACCAATATTATTTCAGTTGGACAAATAGTTAGATTGATAACAAAAAAGCAGTTTAGAAATGATTTTATATCGACAAGCAAACGACAACGACTTTGATTTTACTTTTAAAATAAAAACAAATTCTACTAAACAACTTGTCGAAAAAATTTGGGGTTGGGACGACACTGTACAGCTTGACCATCACAAAAATCAATTTAACCCCCATAAAATTAAAATAATAATTGACGAAAAGCAGCAAGTTGGTTACATATCAACTTTTGTTATTGAAAATATTTTGTTTATTGAAAATATTTTAATAGACACACCTTTTCAAGGTAAGAAAATAGGGACAAAAGTGCTTATTGACACTATTAAAAGTGCGGTAGAACAGAAAAAAAGAGTCGAACTACAAGTTTTTAAAATCAATGACAGAGCTATAAAACTATATGAAAGATTAAACTTTCAGACCTTTGGACAGACAGACCTTCATTATAAAATGAGATATAAAGAAAATTGAGTGCGACAAAAAAAACTGCCACCAACATTGGGTTTTGCAATATTGGGGCAGAAGGAATAACAATGAACATTTGTAATTCTATTTGTCATTTGTTCGGGCAGACAAGTTTCAATTTGGCTTTTTGTTGCTATCTTCAATATCAGTTTTTCAACCGAGCTTCGGTTCCGGGCGGACGTTTTTTCAAATTCCCCAACATCGCAAAGCCCTATTCGTTGCCTGTAAGCATACCCATTCTGGTTTAAGTTTTAGCGGGAAGGCAAGAAGAAGGTAAACTTAAATCTTAACAGCAGCGCTCTCTGTGTTTAAAAGCTCCTCAACGCCAATCTTTTTGTCATACCAATACAATAAACAAAATAAAATATGGTAACACCCTCTCTTATTTGCTTTTCACCAAACAATAATGCACCTTTGCAATGCTTATAGAGAAAGACGGAGGGATTAGACCCTGCGAAGTCTTAGCAACCTGTGCAAACAAGGTGCTACATTCTATCCAAATTTTACGTTTGGAAAAGATAAGTGAAAGTCCAAATCACCTACCCGACTTTTCAAAATAAGCCTCAATAGTAGCAAGACAAAAGAATCAAGATGCAAGACTTTGTCGCATTTTACTTCTTGATACTTGATACTTATTACTTGATACTTTAAAAATGGATATCAGAAAAGAACTACAAAAAAGAATACTCATTATTGATGGTGCAATGGGAACCATGATTCAGCGCTATAAGCTAACTGAAGAAGATTTCCGTGGAGAGCGTTTTAAAGACCATCCATCAGATGTGAAAGGAAATAATGATTTATTAAACCTTACCCGTCCGGATGTGATTAGAGCAGTACATGCCGAATATTTAGATGCCGGAGCAGATATTATTGAAACCAATACTTTCAGTACCCAGCGTATTTCCATGGCTGATTATGGCATGGAAGATTTATCT
>JACMOI010000187.1 GCA_014378105.1 Pseudopedobacter sp. | reverse complement strand
TGAAAAGTGTGATATTATTGGAGAAAAAGGGAAAATAAGCTTTGCTTTTTTTGGTAATCAAATAATATTAACTACTGAGAGCAAAACCATCTTAATGGATTTTGAAAATCCTCTACATATTCAACAAAATATGATTGAGAAAACCGTCAACTATTTCCTTGGAAATGGAGATAATCCTTGTTCATTAGAAGATGCTTTGCTAAGTCTAAAAATTATGGAAGAATTTGGCAAAGTACATGATTAGCTATTTTTAATTATCATACTGAGGATACATCTTTAGTAATTTTAACAAAACACCGTTAGTCCATCCAAAACCGTCTTGCGAATTATATTCGCCTCCTCCGGCTCTTAAAGATAGATTTTCGACATTGTATTTCTCCATTAATTTACCTGTATCGTTAAATACTTTAATGTTTAATCCAATCCATCTTTTAGCAATAGTTTCTGCCAACTCTTTTTCATTGTAATTGTTGAAACCTTTAATTGCCATCCACTGTAAAGGAGCCCAACCATTTGGAGCATCCCATTGTTGGTTCGAATTAATTGTTGTGGTAACAATTCCTCCATCTTTTAACAAGTTTTCTTTTGTTTGATTTACTATATCTGCTAAATGATTTTCAATCATACCCTCGTTTGGAATTGCAAATAAAGGAACCAGACCAGCCGCTGTAATTTGAGATTGCTGTTCTTTTTTCACAAAATCATAATCGGTATAAAATGATTTTGATTTATTCCAACAATACTTCTCTATCAATTTTAATCGTTCAGAAGCTTTATTTTTAAAGATATTGGCTTGTTTAGATTCATTATTAAAATTATATGCCTGCGCAATAATCATCTCCTGACGATAAAGCAAAGCATTTAAATCAACAGGAATAATGTCAGTAGTTTTAATTGTTCCGATGGATTTCTGATCATCAAACCAACGGCTGCTAAAATCCCATCCGCTTGCTGCACCTGCTCTTAAATGATGGTACATTTCACTTAAATTTCTATCGCTTTTTTGGGCTACTAAAAAATCCTCCCGATAACTTTCCTGTCTGGGCGAATCATTATCATCCCAATATCTACTTAACCTTTCTCCTTTGCTAATGTCAACTAATCTATCTCCAGATGTCCCGTATTCATGTTCTTTTAATAATTGTGGCAAGAAAGTTTTGTAAACTCCATCACCTTTGATATTTGCCAATAATTCGACCATTAAAGCAAAAAACGGTGGCTGAGATCTACTGATATAATAAGTTCTGTTTCCATTTGGAATATGTCCAAATTTATCAATCAAAAAAGCAAAGTTCTTCACCATATTTTCTATGGTATTAATTTCTCCGCTTTCTTCTAATCCAAGCATCGTAAAATAAGAATCCCAATAATATACCTCTCTAAATCTCCCTCCAGGTACGATATAATTATAAGGCAGTGGAATTAAAGTACTACCTTGAATTAAGCTGTCAGGTTTCCGCTCTAAAACTTTCCAAAGCTGTTTGATATGATTTTTAACTCCATAAGTAGATTGAGTAGATTTAGGAAGCTCAAAATTTTGC
>JACMOI010000186.1 GCA_014378105.1 Pseudopedobacter sp. | reverse complement strand
CTATCGCTTGGTATGCTTTGTTGTTATCTTTAAGTTGGCGAGGCGTCTGTAAAATTGGTTCTGCACCTACTGAACGGGCAAAATCAATCAGCTTTACCGCATCCTTAAAAATCAAATGCTCGTTTTCATAGCCATTACCTCCTATTCTTATGGCTTGATAGTGAACAGCTTTAATTTGATCTTCAACTTTAAATATTGGACCAGGAGCCCATGCATTTTGACCAAAAAGGTAAGGACTTATTTTTGTCTGCGAAAAAATAGGAATTGAAAAAATACTAAGCGATAAAAAAATTAACGTTTTAAACTTTGTGAATTTAACCATCTTCATTAAATAATACTTTATTGACTATTTACGCTGATTTTAATTATTTTTTATCCTTTACATTCTTATCCCCTGGATTTTCATATTTCTTTTCCATTTGATCATAAAAATCTTTCAAAGTATAAAATGCAAGTTTTTTCTGTCCAGTGTTAGAAATCAAACCTTTTCTGTTCCAAAAGTTTTGATAGACAGGATGTGGTCTTCTCGGGGATCTGAAATCTACCAAAATCCAAGGGGTCATCCCTCTCAATCCATCAAGCTTACTTAATAGGTTAAACTGGTTTTTATAGAGTTTTTGTTGGTACTCTTCGGACCAACGGGTGTCTTTATCAGCATGAAAACCTGCTAAAGCACCTCCACCTAATTCAGAAATTACCACAGGTTTGTTAAATTTCACATCCCAATCATATTCAGATAAATCATCATCATTTCCACTACTCCAGTACCACCCAGCATATTCGTTAAAACTAGCTAAATCAAGCTTATTTCCTAAAACATCATCCACAATAATATGCTTTCCTTCTCTGTGTAATTCTAAAGCTGCAGCAATTAATCGAGTATTATCCAGTGATCGAGCTTTATCCACTAAATTCCCCATAAACTTATTTCTTGGTTCGCTTACTGGTGTTTCGTTTCCAACAGACCAAATAATTACAGCCGCCCTATTCTTATTCAAATCAATTAAATCCGAAAGTTGCTTTTGTGCATTTTGATAGGTTTCGGGATTTTCCCAAGAGATCGTCCAATATACAGGTACTTCAGCCCAAACCATTAAGCCCATTTCATCTGCTAAACGCAACATTTTTTCGTTATGGGGATAGTGCGCAAGCCTGACATAATTACAATTCAATTCTTTTGCCCATGTTAATAACATCCTTAAATCCGCTTCAGATCTTGGCCTGCCAGGTATCAATGGGTTTTCATCATGGATTGCAATTCCTCTTAAAAAAACTGATTTTCCGTTTAAAAGAATGTCCTTCCCACTTGTGGCAATGGTTCTAAAACCAATTTTATCAGTCACCTCATCACTAGCAGTTTTAATATTTACCTGATAAAGTTTGGGGTCTTCTGGCGACCAATACGCCAATTTTTTAACGGGAATTTTGAAAGAAACATATCCTTCAGCATTAGTTTTAACGGATGTTTTGATGTTAGCTTGTGGGATATCAATAATTACATCCTGAGCTTTATTTGCTCCATTAATTTGAACAAAACCATCAATTTCATTTTGATTCCCTTTAGCCAATTGAACTTTATAATTATTCACATAAGTTTCAGGCACTTCCGCTAAATAAACATCCCTGGTAATTCCGCCATAATTCCACCAATCGGTATTTATGGTGGGCACTTCATCTTGTTTTCTGGTATTGTCTACCTTTACTACGATGGAGTTCTCTCCACTTTTTAATTGATTGGTCACCTCAAATTGAAAAGGAGTAAATCCTCCCTTGTGCATGCCAAGTTTTTTCCCATTTAGATAAACATGTGTTTCATAATTTGCTGCAGCAAAATAAAGCAAATACCTTTTCCCGCTTTCTGGATGAGCGTTAAAATGTCTTCTATACCAGATTGTACCCTCATAAAACTTTAATTCTGGCGCTTGCGAGTTCCAATCACCTGGAACGCTGAGTGTAGCTGAATGATCAAAATCATATTCTATTAACTCTCCCTTGTTTGTAGGTTGTTTATCATCATAATATCCTCCCTTGCCTGTTTCAGATTCATCAAAAGGTTTTCTTCGGTAGTCAAAATATCCATTCTGATATGGATCAATAATGTAGTTCCAACTACCGTTTAAACTAATACTTTTTCTCCCACCAATATTCTGAATGAAATCTTGGGAAAAACCCTGCGAAAAAAAGAACAAAAAGAACAAAAAGAAGGAAAGAAGAAATAATCGCTTTTGCATATGAAATTTTATAAAAATGTGTAATTAAGTATAATTATAAAAAAATCTCCTAAGATTATTACTTTTCTTAGGAGATATATAAATTAGTATCCTGGGTTTTGTGGGAAATTTCGCTTCCTTCCTTTACACCATCAGTAAAAAGATGAAGAGATTTCACCAAAATATATTTAGAACCCGGTCAATCTAAAGAAGTCACTTTCAAATTATCGACTAAAGATTTAGTCTTCGTAGCAAGAAATTTAAAATGGATAACCGAACCTGGCGAGTTTGATATTAGCATAGGAAATCAAAAGAAGAGATGAGCTGATATAAACGAATAATTGTTAACTTAATCGCTAAAACCATTAATTATGCGTAAAATAACCTTTAATTATTATTTGGTGTTGATCATGTGTTTGATAGGCATGAATGTTACCGCACAGGAAAAAAAACAGTTTAATGCTTTACTCATCACAAAAACAGCAGGCTGGCATCATGAATCTATTAACGAAGGTGTGGCCGCAATAAAAGCTTTAGGCGAAAGAAATTTCTTCAATGTGACTTGGAATCAAGATGGTGTACCCATTACGGAAAAGTATCTTCAGAACTTTCAGGTGATTATATTTTTAAATACTACAGGTGATATCTTTAAGGATGAAGAACAAAAAGCCATCGAGAAATTTATTCAATCAGGAAATGGATATGTGGGTATCCACAGTGCTTCAGATACAGAATACGAATGGCCATGGTACACAAAAATGGTAGGCAGGATGTTTCATATTCACCCCGTAATTCAAACTGCAAAATTAAAATTGACTTCCAATAAATTTTCAGGCTTAGAAGGCTTTTCTGATGGGCAGTTCTGGACAGATGAATGGTATGAATTCGGACCAGAAACAACCAACGGACTAAATTACATTCTGGCTGTTGATGAATCTTCCTATAATCCAAAAGTCGAATGGGGGGATAGAAATTTAAAAGGGATAGGTATGGGTAATTTTCATCCGATAGCATGGTATCATGATTATGATGGTGGGCGCTCATTTTATACCGCTTTAGGGCATTTACCAACAGATTACAACAATCCTGCTTTTTTAAATCATATTTTCGCAGGTATTTACTGGGCGGCAACAGGAAAAAAGTAATTTTATAAAAACCATTAAAAAAATTTAAGCATGACATATATTCCTTCAGAGGACAGATACTCGAAAATGATTTACAACCGATGCGGAAAAAGTGGGTTATTACTCCCTGCTTTATCCTTAGGGCTTTGGCACAACTTCGGTGATATTGATAATTTTGAAAACGCCCGTAACATTTTACAGGTAGCATTTGATAATGGCATCACCCATTTCGATTTAGCCAATAATTATGGCCCACCTGCAGGTTCTGCAGAATCAAATTTTGGGAAAATTTTTAAACAAGATTTTTTGCCTTATCGGGATGAATTAGTGATATCTACAAAAGCTGGCTGGGGAATGTGGCCCGGGCCTTATGGCGATTGGGGATCTAAGAAATATTTGGTCGCTAGTTTAGATCAAAGTTTAAAAAGAATGGGATTAGCATATGTAGACATATTTTACCACCACCGCCCAGATCCAGAAACTCCCTTAGAAGAGACAATGGCAACCCTCGATTTAATGGTACGTCAAGGAAAAGCGCTATACGTTGGAATATCTAGCTACGAACCTAAAGAAGCGGCACAGGCTTTCAAAATATTAAAAGAATTAGGAACGCCTTGCTTAATTCATCAACCAAAATACTCGATGTTCGATCGTTGGGTAGAGGATGGATTATTAGATGTATTAGAAGAAAATGGTGTGGGCTGTATCCCCTTCTCTCCACTGGCGCAAGGCTTACTGACCAACAAATATCTACATGGAATTCCTGAAAATTCTAGAGCGGCTAGCCATAGAGGCAACGGAGCAATAGATGAAGATGAAATCTCAGAAGAAAAATTAGAAAAAGCCCTACAATTGAATGCAATAGCTGAGGAAAGAGGGCAAAATTTAGCACAAATGGCTTTATCTTGGATATTAAAAGATCCTAGAATTACTTCCGTAATTCTAGGCGCAAGTAAATCATCCCAAGTTTTAGACTCTATTAAATGTTTAGAGAATTGCGCTTTCTCAGCCCAAGAGCTTCAAAAAATCAATCATATTTTATCCTAAAAAAATGAAACTAAAATTCATCTTAAGTGCAGTAAGTGTAATGCTGCTTTTTCAAGCAAAGGCACAAGTTCCTAATGCTAAAATTGGTTCATTTGATCAGTTTACAGATATTGGGTCTCCTCAAATCAAAGGGAGTGCGAGTTATCAGGAACCTTCACAAACTTATCACCTAAGCGGTTCTGGAAAGAACATTTGGTTTGCTCAGGATAGCTTTTCTTTCCTCAGCAAAAAAATGAACGGAGATTTTATTTTACAAACTCAAGTGAAGTTTTTAGGCGAAGGACATGAGCCACATCGCAAAGCTGGCTTAATGATCAGAAGCTCAAATGCGACCAATTCTGCAGTGATTGCCTGTACCGTTCACGGAGATGGTTTAACATCATTCCAGTATAGAACAAAAGCTGGTGAAAACATGAAAGAGATGAAGCTGGAAATAAAAGCACCAGACATGCTTCAATTAGAAAAGAAAGGAAATACTTATACCATGTCTGTCGCTCATTTCGGAGAAGTTTATCAGCTTGAAAAGCTGGAAAATATTGATTTAGGAGAGGAGGTGTTAGCTGGCTTATTCATTTGTTCGCATACCACTAAATTTTCGGAAGAAGCCGAATTTAGTAATACTCGGATTTTTAAGCCTGCGCCCGAGACTCTGGTACAGTATAAAGCATACCTACCTAGCGCATTAGAGATCATGGATATAGCGAGTGGCCATAGACAGGTGGTCGCAACTAGCGAAGGTTCTTTTCAAGCACCAAACTGGACACCAAACGGAAAGACATTAATCTACAATGAAAGTGGAAAGCTCTACAATTTCGATCTAAAAAGTAAAACAGCCAGCGTATTAAACACCGATTTTGCCGATAAAAATAACAATGATCATGTGCTTACATTCGATGGAACACAAATTGGCATCAGTCATCAGGATGTTAGTAACAATGGGCAATCAGCAGTGTATACCGTAGCTGTTACTGGTGGCGTACCCAAAAAAATAACCGAAAAAACCCCTTCCTATTTTCATGGATGGTCTCCAGATAGTCAATTTCTGCTTTACACTGGCGAAAGAAATGGAGATTATGATATCTACAAAATCTCTAAAGACGGGGGAAAAGAAACCCAGCTAACAAAAGCAAAAGGTTTAGACGATGGCCCTGAATATGCTCCCGATGGGAAATACATTTATTTCTGCTCTACCAGGACAGGGAAAATGCAAATCTGGCGGATGGATCCTGACGGAAAAAATCAAACTCAACTTACGTTTGATGAACTTAACAATTGGTTCCCTCACGTATCGCCAGATAATAAATGGTTAGTTTTTATTTCATTCTCAAAAGATGTCCCCGCAGACAAACATCCGTTTTATGAAAGGGTATACCTCAGGCTGATGCCGATTGCTGGTGGAGAACCTAAAGTAATCTCTTACTTATATGGTGGACAAGGAACCATGAATGTCCCTAGCTGGTCTCCGGATAGTAAAAAGATAGCTTTTGTAAGCAATGGAATTTATTAAAATGGATTGGGATTGGATTGAGTTTAAGTAAACAAATCATGCGCTTGCATAAAGGGAATATTCAAGTACGCAGCAAAATTGGAGAGGGAACTGCTTTTCTATTGATTTTCTAGTGCATATTTTTAATTGCTTTACAGCTTTTTCTTTTCTTACACCTCTTAAAAATAGCGATACCATTCCTATTTAAAAGGATGCAGGCATACAAAACAAATCTTGGTTCATTAATGAATAATAAAACATCCGCTTTCATAAAATTAAACCGAATAAAAAAGGGTCACCATTTCAGGCGACCCTTTAATTAATAATAGCGTCTATTTCTCCTCCACCGTAGCAGAGGAAACAGCCGTAGCCACCAATCCTGCGGTAGCCAAATAACCGGCAATCGTAATCATCACCGCTGGTAATGCAATAGGTGCCGCTAATAAGGCAGCGCCAATAGCTCCAATGGTTAATCCTATAGTCCTGATTTTCTTAAAAAACGAGGGAGTGGGTGATTGCATACGCTCCCCTAAACTCAACCTTTTATTTATTTTTTTCATACTCTTCTTCTTTAAATTGTTCATCATGTAAACTTTGCCCTCCTATCCGCCAGTCTAAAAAACTAATACGGAGCTTCAATAACTCGTAGGCCGATCTGGATTCCGACTGGATCACTTTAGCCGTCTGCTGTAAAAGATTAACTTGTTCTTGCACACGTCTGAAATCCTGATGCAATTGCCGAATAAACCAGGCTATAATAGACAGCATCACCGAAAGTAAAAACCCAATGATGACACTTAAATTAATACTCAAGTCCATATCATGTCTCCTTCCGTTTGATCGATAACCGATAAACTGCATTTCCCTTCCTTGCGCAATACCGATAATAAAATCGGATAAACTTGCAAATAAGCGAAGGCCGATTGGCACACCTGAAAATCTTCGCCTGCTTTAAGCCAATAATGACCGGTCAATGGGCAACCTTTGGTATCCTTAAAATTATTCCCAATATGAAGAAAAACACCTTTAAAATTAGGAATACCAGTCACCTCCAGCATGCCTTTATGAAGTGTCGGGAATCGTTGCTGATACCGCACATTCATAGGCGCTGTTGTGTTTAAACAAAGTTCATAATTCCCGTCAGGTATACAGGTAAGGCCTGCTTCCTTTTTTGTACTCATACGGTCTTCCAGTAAATAACTCAAAAATCGCTGTTCAAAATAGAGATGACTAAGGGTACTATTCTTTCCCTTGGTGATCCTGATAATCCTAATTTTTTTCATGCTTCCTACTTATTTAATCATCCTTCACTGAAATTAATTAAGGGTCAACGCTAAAACAGCCTCATTCCCTGGGAGGTCATAAGCCTTAAAAGTAAGTTGAGTACCTGCAAGCGTTGCATTGGCTTGTGTAGCGGTATATTTCCAATCGATACCATTGATATCCATCACCGCCTCACCTTCTTCAATCAAACTACTATCAGCGGCTTGGATACGCACATGCACACGATCTACACTGAAATCATCGATCGCTTTTACACTGAAGCTATCCCCTATTTGCCCACTATAATCCATCATATCGGGTTGCCCACTAAAGCTAGGTGGCGTTTGAAAATCGATGAAAGCTCGGTTGTAGGAAGTTTGATTTCCAGTCGCAGCCAAGGCATAAGCTTCCTTTAGTGCGGGGATTGCATTTGCCGTTTGGGAATAAATAATACCTTCTTTAAACTTTTCCTGTACCGCCAACTGCGCTGCGCTAGCTACTCGATTTTTATTGATAACTGGGCGCCTGCTTACAAAAGTTCTATTTCCTCTTCTTCTGTAAACCAGCATATTTCCCACAGATCCACTCATACCGTAGACCATATCATTTCCTATTGATTCTGCCATTTTTTTAATTGTTAAATGATTATTTCAGCTTTTCGCCCTTAGGCTTACGCTATTGACATCAAAACTATAGACTAATTTTATAATAAACTGTATAACAACTAGTTGCGAAACAATTTGAAACAGATTGATCCCTATTGAATCAAAATGAAAGATTAGAATTAAGTATTCACCCTATCTTTAAGCTTCTTTGTACATCAGATAATAAATAGAATTCCTTTTTCCCCAATTTCTTAGGCACCAAATGCCCTTGCTTTTTTAAGCGGTATAAGGTGGTTCTGCTGATGTGAAATTTTTGTAACATATC
This sequence comes from Pseudopedobacter sp., assembly GCA_014378105.1. GTDB lineage: Bacteria > Bacteroidota > Bacteroidia > Sphingobacteriales > Sphingobacteriaceae > Pseudopedobacter. The sequence continues at coordinate 15,803 of JACMOI010000186.1, read as the reverse complement.
AACAGCGTCTAACCATTCATCACTGTTTGCTAATGTAGGTCTAACGCCTTGTTCGGCTAATGCTTCTATACGGTGCAATACCTGAAGAATCTTTTCGATGAGCATATACATAGGGTCGTCTTTCATAGTCATAAATGCTGATAACACATGAAATGGTTAAATCCACTTGCGATGCGTTGAGGTGAATCATAAACTAGAGAGCATCACTCCTACAAATTTGTAACGATGCTACGCCATCTCCTATTCCAAATAGGAATAAATTATAAATAAAAGGAATAGGAAAGCAGGGGTACAAACCCGAATTTGGCATTGCATTAAATGAACGCCCTCAGTAAATACATCATCGACAAGAGGTTAAGTCATATCCTGGAGATGCTACAAAAAGGGAGAATGATTTCAGTGACAGATACTGCCAGCAAACTGAACTGTAGCACCAGAACAATTAATAGGGTTTTAAAAACTTTAAAAGAACAAGGACATCAATTCAACTACAGTACTCGCTTTCGCAAATTTATATACCATCAAAATGATCATCACGGCCAACATGATAAAGGAGCAGCCGAAAACCTGTAGAACAGCCTAGGTGTCAAACCGATTAAATCTCAGCTTTTTAAAAGCTTTTTTTTATTTCGATCTAAAGACTATGAATAGCTACCTCAGTTACGAAGCTCGTCGAACTAAACTACTTGACATGGTGAGTAAAGGACGTCTGCTATCACTCGCCCAAGCGGCTAACTATTTCAATTGTAGCAAAGAAACCATCACCCGTACGCTAAATCATTTACGACAAGAAAAAGGACACCACATCTCCTACTCCCGTTCTTTAAAAAAGTTTGTATTAAGAGATCCTACTTAACCGCTTTTACCATACCAAAATCAACCTATAAATTTTCCACATACCCTAAACAGGCATTTTTTGCCTGTTTAGGCAGCTAACTTCGAAATATGAAACCTATAGGTTTGAAATAATCATCAAAGGTTCCATCTGAAAAATTAATACCATAAAAATAGACAGATGAAAAAGCTATTTACCGCTCTATTACATATAGAAATTGCAATGTTGATTCTCCTTTGGAGCTATGCCTCCATCGTGAAATTAATCAACATGCCACTCACGTTTTCACAAATGCACAACCAAGTATTCCCTATCTGGATGGCTGATATTTTAGCCTATGCCATTCCCATATTAGAAATCGCATTGGTCTTACTATTACTCATTCCACGATACCGAAAACTGGCTTTATGGCTTTCCATAGCTTTACTTTCCGCTTTTACCATTTACATTATACTCATAAAACTGTTCCTATTTGGTAGAATACCATGCTCTTGCGGGGGTATCATTTCTGGCATGAGTTGGACTCAGCACTTAATCTTTAATCTCTTCTTCCTCATCATATCGCTCTCAAGTTTAATTGTTTACCAAAAAGAAAGGAGGTGGCGTGGAACAGCAGCCTGAAACGGTAAGGGAGCAAAAAGTCCGGCTCCACCTAATCTTAAATAACTAGCAAATTAAAACAGGGCTTCTAGGGTTTGATTTTGCAGCGATCAACTATCCATCGCATCATCGGATAGTAAATTAAATTTTAAAATCATGAAAAAATCAAATATCATGAGTGCTAGTGCACTCTTTTTAGGAATCGTTTTAGCAATAGCCACTTCGGCTTTTAAACCCATGCCTCAAAACGAAAACGGCAGGGCCATGTATACCTTCTACTATTCAGGGCCTACTGATTACAGCAAGGCAAATGTTGAGAATGAGGCGAACTGGACCTATGTTGCTTCAACCGATCTGTGTGATTTCATTGATGAAAAAGCCTGCAGAATCCAGATCGATGAAAGCTATGTGAATAATCCGACCTCATCACCTACATTAAAATCAAGTGCAGATGTGCTGACAAATACAGACCTAACCCACAGTACCGCTTATGTGATTTCAACAGCGGATAATGGTGCGGTCATTTCCAATAGCCCATTTTAATTTCAATATCAAAAAAGAGAGCTTCGGATCCGAAGCTCTCTTTTTACCTAATTTTGTTGCATCCCCGTCAATTCGATGAGGTCATAAGGTAATGGCAAAGCGTAATAGGGGTCATTTGGAGATAACATAAATTCTTTAAGAGCAGTTTTCCGCTTAGGAATAATATTAAAACCCTCTTTATTGAGCCTTTTGATATCAATCCATCTCAGTCCCCTCATGATGAGCTCTTTCCTTCTTTCCAGTAAGATCCTGTTCAGGGTAATCTCCTGACTTGCGGCAGTAACGGGTACATAAGGGAAGTTTTTATTGTATCGCTTGATCAATAAAGTATTCAGATCCTTCATTGCTTCCGCAATTCGCCCTGCCCGAGCATGACCTTCAGCATGCATCAATAAGACTTCATCTACTCCAATACCACTAAACAATAATGCTGGACTTGAAGCATAACTTCCTTTGAACTGTTGATAACCAGAGTTAGCTCTGAAAAATGCCGTCTTTCTCAAATCGTGACTTTCATAAGTAGCGTATAATATGGTGTCAATCTTAGCCCTGGAAGGGACGTGTAGGGCGAAGCTGCTATTCATTTCCGTGTAGAAAATAGTTTCCTTGTTAAACTTTTTAAAAGGCACCGTACCACTGATATTTCCATTGATATCCGCATCACCATTATAATCTATCAGACTATTTTTTAGCATTAAGCTGGAATCCGCATAGCTATACATCTTTGGATAATCTCTCATCGACATATAAATCCTTGCAGCCAAAGCATAGGCAGCAACTTTGGAGGGTCTCAGACTGCTCTGTTCATAGTTGGGCAGTAGCCTGATGGCAGATAAAACATCTTTCAGTACCTGTTGATAGCATTGAGCCACGGAAGCTCTAACAGAATTTTCGTTGATATCTGAATTCAGTTTCAATACGATGCCTAAATCCTTTTCCGCTGTAGCCGCATCATATGCTTTTGCATGGTTCCATAACAGTCCGGTCATGTAAAAACTTCTATAAAAATAGGCTGAACCCTTTATTCGGGCCAACTCTAGTGTATTTACATTCGTTTCAGGTATTTTTGCTAAACCCTCTAAGCAAAGATTACTATTAAATATAGCTTGATAGCCTTTCGACCAATCATTACTAAAGTTATAATAGTACGGCTCCCACTGATAGTATTTCTGCTGACCCTCAGGAAAAGATCTATAGGTTGAAGGCAACAGGAAATAATCATCAGAGGATGTTTCCTGAAAACAGGGTGTGATCCTTAGGTTCATGATGTTCTGGTTATCCAATAATGCTGAAAAATCTGCTAGTTTTTCTGGTGTAACCAGCGAAGCATCTGATTTTGCGTTGAGGTATTTTTTGCAAGAGGACGTTCCTAGAAGGATTGTGCTTAAGAGCATGATATATAGTTTATTTTTCATGTTTATTTAAGATTAGTTTTAATCCCTAAAGAAATGCTAGGGCTTTGATTAAAATAGGTAAGGTCGTCAGGGTCTACACCTGCTTTGTTCGCTTTCCAGATGATCCCTAGGTTATTGGCATTGATAAAGACGTTAAGGTCTTGAAAATCCTTGAGCTTCCTTTTGTTCAATAAATTATAGCCCAAGTTGAGGTATTGGATACGAACATGATTTCCAGAGATCACATTCACTTCAGAACCACTAAACATCACATCTCTAACATTATTCACTGGATAGATAAAAGAAGGGACATTGGTGGTCAATTCATCTCCTGGTTTTTTCCATCTTAAAGAAAAATCTGCATTACCAATCCCATTGTTCACCAAACCGTTATAAGATATGGTGGGTTTGAATAAAGCATATCCAAATTTATATCCCACGTTGATATCCAAATGAAATCCTTTATAATCGAAGCTATTAATTAAAGCGCCAAAACTGGTTGGAATAGCGGATCCCTTATATACTAAAGAGCCTCCCGCTAATCCCTTTGTTGCCGCATTATTGATAATTTCTGTGTAATTGGTACTTTTTTCATCGCCAATATAATATTGTGGGTTCCCATTAGGATCCAATCCACCCCAGCGATAAGCTGCTATGGCATATAGGGGGTATCCGACTACTGGATTGATACTGGTGCCACCTCCCACCAAATTATACACAGGTTCACTCCCAGTACGGTTATAGTAGTTGGTCGTTTTTTGATGGTTGATATTCAACAATAGAGCGCTTCGCCAAATAAATTTTCCAGTCGTATTCAAGCTTTGCAACTGTATATCAAAACCATCCCCTTTCATATCAGCTACATTCTTGGTGATGGTATTAGAAAAGCCCCAAGTAGTGTAGTCATAAGGTGTCAACCCATAAAGGTCACTCCCTTTTTTCAAATAATATTCAATAGAACCTGTAATCCGCTCTTTAGCTGTTCTAAATTCCAATCTAAAATTAATTTGTCTAGATTTCTCCCAACTTAATCCAGGGTTGTTAATCTCATTGACGCGGGCTAATCGATAACCATTCAAACTATTGATGCCATAGCTGGCTACTGGTAATGCTGTTCTACTCAGGTCTACATTTCCACTAAAGCCAATTGTTGTACTTAGTTTCAGGAAAGGAATAGATTTTAAGTGATAAAATGATTCCCCATAAAGATCCCACGCTGCCCCTGCCGACCACAAAGGCTTCCAACGATCATTGGTACTAGCACCGAATATATTGGACCCATCACGACGTATACTTCCTGATAAAGTATACAGTTTCTGATAAGTATAACTGGCATTGGCATAAAGTGAAACAAAACGATTGAGTTTATTACTCAATTGTGCTTTGCTTCCAACCGAACTTGTATTCTTGGTGATTAAATTTGGATAGGCATTGATAGGATCAATCTGTTGATAGCTCAAAGGATCTTGCTGATAACCGTAAAATGTATCTCCACTACTTGTTGATTTCACCTGGCGTTGCTCCGCCCCTATGATACTTAAGATACGATGCGATTTCCAATCCTTTCTAAAATTCAACTGTCCCCGAAGGGTATAGGAGGAAATGTTATTGTCCGAGAAACTATAAATACCACCTGGTGGCACTATATAATTCACTACCCCTGTTTGACTATTAATTTGGCTATAGCTATTGACCAGATTACGGGCAAAATAGCTTTGTTCATCAGAGAGTGAAGTCACATTTCCTTTTTGCTGCTGGTATTGATATTGTACACTCGCATTCAAAAAAGGAAGCACCTGATAGAACAATCCCGTTTGTGCATAAATCTCCTGAGTTTTACCTTCAGATTGTTGATGTAAATATTCTTGTAAAGGATAATAGTTCCAATCCAATAATTTACCCCCACCAAGGGTATCGGTATAATTTTTACTATAGGCAGTGGCTAAAGGCACTTCACGACCAGTATTGTCAGTAAAAGAAAGATAAGGTGGAAACCTTCCCAAAACAGAAAAAGAACCATAGGCTGGTCTTCCACTTTGGCTGTTACTACTGGTCAGCGTTAAGCCAGCTGTTAATTTTAAATTACGAACCGGTTGAAACTCCTCATTCAAACGCAAGTTAATCCGATCATTCGTTTGGTAATTAGACCCTTTAGCATTTAAGTAACCTAAAGAAATGGCATAAGCATGTTCTGCGTTCCCACCCCGCAAACTCAACCCATATTGTTGCGTTAGCGGTGCAGTGTAAAAATTATCAGCATATTGCTGCCTTACATCTTGTTGCTTTAGTGCTTCAATCCTTGCCGATGCTTCACTACTACTTATTTTCCCAGCCTTTAAATCCTGAAATATGGCTACCGCCGGTGTTAAAGCTTCATAAGGTCTGCCATTAATTTGAGCATTAAAATAACCTGCATCAAACAATTGCTTTTCTATGGCGATATAATCAGCACTACTCATCTGAGGGATCCCCATCAAATCCGCCTTTTGGGTCAAAGAAAGGGTAGAAAAAAAAGCAGTTGTTAATGCTTGGTTGTAATGCCCCTTTTTCGACGTAATGACTATGACCCCATTCCCTGCTCTTGCACCCCAAATAGAAGCTGCAGCTGCATCCTTCAATACCGTAACATTTTGTATTTCTTCAGGATTGATGTTTGTAATATCCCCTTCATAGATGAAACCATCCAAAACAATCAAAGGATCCAAGGGACCATTGATGGTACTTAATCCTCGAATGGTAATATTGGTGTTATTCTGAGGATTACCATTAGATTTCCCTTTGCTAAAGGTTAGACCACTGGTGACACCATCCAAACGGTCCAAGATATTGGGAGAAGTTTGCTGCTGCAACATTTTCTCACTCACTACCGCTACAGAACCCGTAATCTCGTTAGACTTCAATTCCTGATAACCTGTGCTTACCACAACCTCTTGCAAGTTTACAGCGGCAGTATACAATACTATATTTAAAAATGATGTTTCTCGGCTAACCCTACGTTTATCAGTAAGATATCCCAATGCAGATACCAAAAGACTATCTGATTCAGCTACCATAGCTATTGTAAACTGACCGTTCACATCTGTTTTTGATGATTTATTTTGTTGAGGCAAACGCACCAAGGCCCCGGCAATGGGTTGATTGGTAATGGCATCTACCACCACGCCTCTTATTGGAAAGGTAGGCTTTTGCTGTGCCAACAAAGTTCCTGACACTAAAAGCCAGAAAATAGATATATAAAATAGTTTTTTCATGAAATGATAAAGTTTAAAAGGTTTTTAGCGGAAAGTTATACTCCTGTTGATGAATGGCTTTTAGGATATTTTCCCTGGTAACGGATATGGCATGGGTAATCGCTCTTACCACTCCCTTTTCATCAATCCACACATAATGGGGTAAAGCTCGCCTTGGAAATAGTTTAATGATTTGGTCATCCTCCATGACCATTGGTCGATGAATGACAATGCCCTGATTTTGTTGCCAACGCTCTAAAAAAGCAAGCGTATTTTTCTGATGATCTCCAGTAGAGAGGCTATTCACCATTATAAATTGAAGTTCATCCTTCAATTCACTTTGCAAACTTTCATCCTCAGCTAACCTGTTGACACAGCCCCCACACCAAGTTGCCCAAAAATCAATGATCAGTAATTTCCTTTGATAATCAGAAAGAGAAACCTTTTTAAACTGACCATCCTGATACACCGAAAAGTTTAATTCAGGCACTCTATCCCCTATTTTCAACGGCTTCAACTCCTGCCCGCTACCCTGCTGCCCCAAAACAATCAGCAGCAAGGAAAATAATAGCGGATACAGGACTGGCCTCAAATGGTAAGTTTTAATTTTCAAAAACCGATCTGTCCAATGACCACTCTCTGGATTACGTTCATGCTTCAAAGCCCTTTGACGCAACAAGCGTCTTTGTACCTCTTTACGGTAACGTTGACGATCCTGATAACCTGTCCACAACTTCTTTAAAAAAGAAAGCATTCCTGACTCAGTAATTAATCGTCGCTGACCACTAGGCTCATTAAACGCTATAGTAGAGCTCCCAATTAGGTCCGGCCTCTGAAGATTTGGACGGGAAGTCCAATAAATCTGTGGTTTTAGCTTTGATAAAGCAGAGGCATTAAACAAACTGAAGAAGTGTTGCACATACATTAATGAAGCATGTTCATTCACACGGCTCCAGTTTGTACTCGAAAGATTTATTGAGGCTAACCGTTCAAATATTCTGTAGCCTTGATTTTTTGGTTCCTTTTGTATCAAGACAAAAGAACTAGGCCTTGTCCCGCCAATGAGGGACGGAAAGCCTGAGCGTAATAGCTTAAAAAGGTAATGAATAGAAATAAACTCATCATTTATTTCACTATCATACCGCTCATTGCCGCGGAGGCTAGTCCTTTTGCTGCAGCGCAAAAGATACCAAAACGCCACCGCTGCGCCGGATTGCTTTGAAAGGAACTGCCAAACCTTCTGTTTCTCTCCCGTCCCGATAATTATCGGGACCAAGGCGGAATAAGACGCACTCGAAAAGCCATTGCCAATTGTACTCCCATTAAATTCAAAAAACCTCTTTCTATCAAAATCCCCTCCCTGCAAATCCACATTGCAAAGCAACACAGTAGAGCAACCCAGCCCATCCGGCCTCAGAAGATTTGGAGAGAAACGACTGAAAGGAGTTCTTGAAAGCAATAAAAAAGCAATAGAATCTTCGAAAAAAGTCCCAGCAATCTTTTTGCAGTTACGTACAAAAAGCAATGACCAAGAAATCCGCAAAAGTGTGGTACTTGCTTTCAACCTTGTAAAAGCATTCCCACGACTTGGATTTCGAAATAAAGATTGGTGGAGGCTATACGAACAAATATTCAGCAGCCTTGTCCCGATAACTATCGGGATGGTTACTTTCTCATTAAGGAAACCTGCGGAGCATGCTTGAGGACCTTTTGATAAAATTAAGACCTTCCGAAAAAAGTGACTAGAGTTTGCCCGCTCATGAGGGCAGGAAAGCCTGTTGCGTAAAGGCAAAATAAGCACCGCAGGAAGTCTCAAAAAAAGACCATAAAAGTCCCTTACGTTATAAAATATCGTTTTAATCATTACAAATTATTTAGGTGAAAAAAATAAAACCTCCTTCCCAAGAAATGGAAAAGGAATAGAATGGCTATTTTATCATTGTATTCGAAACCTGAATGTGATATTAAGATTCCTAACAACCTAACAAACCAACCACCTGAACAACCAGTTTATTCCGGCGCACAGATTTTTAAGGCAAACAATTGCTTTTTCTCTCGGTCCCAATGGTTTACACCTTGGAACAGGACCGTGTATTTTAGAAATAATGAATGAATGTTTTTCATACTCTTTTAATTATAGATATTAAAAGAGCCTTTTTCGATAAGCTAAGAAACACCAAAGGCGTGAACCTAACTTACCGTCATAGAGGTCCTGGTGCAACCTGGAAACGAATAAGCAGGCCCACGCCTTAAGCGTGAGCAAACCACTTATCCTCTCGTTTCCATCAAAAATTACCAGTTTTCTATGACGAGACTCTAAGTGCGAGTGCTTCAAATATTTTAGAAGTTCGCTAAATTAACAAATCTTAATTATTTTTTTTAATTATACTTAATTGTCTTCCATATTAATATATAATAATAAACAATAATATATAATATTATATAATAATGCAAACTATTTGTCTATATTTTTATACTATTTTATCCACTATATTGTAATTCACAAGAATTACCAGTTTGAAGAAAGATAAAAAAGGACTTTCCAGAGGGGAAGTACTACACATTGTTGCAAAAACAAGCAAGTTAACCATCAGAGAAATTACTGAAAAAGCAGGCTATAAGCCTCCATCCTTCTATTTACATGTAAAGCAAGTGGAATTACCTTATGAGACTTTAGCTCGTTATGGTAAAGCACTGGGGCATAATTTTACAGACGAATTTCCAGAGATGAGTGATTATGTTTTTCAGGATGACCAAATAACCTATCAGAAAAAGAAACGTAGCTATGAAGAGCTGGAACTCGATAAAGAACGCTGGCAAGCCAAATACCAAGAGCTCAATGAGAAATACCAGATTTTAGCAGATAAGTATCAGAATTTATTGGAGGAGAAACTGGGATTGGGTAAGTAACCGTGTTCACCCTCGTAGTAGATTTGAATAAAATTACCATATAATTAATGGTAGATACCTGAGAATTGTTAAATGAAATTGATTGGACTTAGCAAGTGATAATGACTTTTAGGTAGAAAATATTTAAAAAATACCGCCTAGGCTAGAGTAGCAACATACTTTAGGGAGTGATTTAAAAAGAAATAGCAAAACTGCTGCATTAATTTAATCATCCTATGAGCAAAACAAATCAAGAAGTTAGCCTTCCAGATGAACTGATCTTAAATCAAATCTATGTGATTCGAGAACAGAAAGTGATGTTGGATAAGGATTTAGCAGAGCTTTATGGAGTGGAGACCAGAGTTTTAAATCAGGCTGTTCGTAGGAATATAGATAGATTTCCTAAAGATTTTATGTTTGAATTGACACCAAGTGAGTATGAATCTTTAAGATCACAATTTGTGACCTTAAAGACAAGAGGTTCGCACAGCAAATACCTTCCACATGTTTTTACCGAGCAAGGTGTCGCCATGTTATCCAGTGTGCTCAATAGCAAACAAGCTATTCAAGTCAATATTCAAATCATGCGCATTTTCACCAAAATGAGGCAAATGCTTTCAGACCATACAGCCCTAAAATTGGATTTAGCAGAAATAAAGCAGGTTATCCATAAAATAATGAAAAAGCAAGATGGTCAGGATAAAAACATTGATTTATTATTTGGTTATATAGACCAACTACAGGAAAAAGTAGAAGAGCCTAAACAAGACAGGAAGAGAGTTGGCTATAAAAATTGGGAGAAATAGTAAAAAATCAAATATAGAAAATGGGAACTAAATTTATAATTCTTAAAAAAGAAGTTTGGATAACATTAGATAATCATCCATTGAATAACGGTGAATTAATATGTTACTATAATTTTAAAGAGCCTGAACTTTTACTAGGTGAAATATTAAAAAATGCTAATGAAGAATTCATATCAGTTATTGATTTAGAAGATGCAAAGCAGAAAATTACAGATCATCTAAAGAATTCTATTGAACCAGAAAATTTGAGATTTTAGGATGAAGGAGAGAATTAACCCCCAACTGTCCGATTTCTATGATTTAAACAACTAATTTCAAATAATTTTTTTCATACTTTCTATCCTGTTTTACACAAGCAAAAACTCGTAGTATAAGTTTGTTTCTTACGGCATTGATTACACTCATTTTATTCTTCTTTTCTTCATTTACTTTTCGTTCATAGTAATTTCTTAGTTCTGGATTATGTTGAATAGCGACCAGTGCTGCAAGATGAAGTAGGGTCTTTACTTTTTTATTGGCCATCGGTGACACCCTCACTTTACCCTTAAATATCCCCGTTCTCGTTTAAGTGTTCCGACAGGATTACTTAAACGCCTGATGAAATCAGAGGACTGTGTCCGGTCATTAAGGATCTAACTATCCTCAATAGGGGTAATTATTCACCCTAGCATCATTCATGATTAAAATAATAAGAAAGAGTTTTCAAATAGCCTTTTCAATAGTTTTACTCTGACACTTTTTATCCCTTCCACCCTCCAAAACCTCTGGTTTCAATTAGATAAGAACAAGTACTTTGTAAGCGATCTATTCCTGTATTTCGCCATGGCTCAAAAGCATCATTACCTAATAGGGCAACCTGTAATTCTTTACCAAACCTTTCTTGTGCTGTACTTTCAAAAATCATTTCCCAGTAGTTTAAAATCTTATCCTTTTATCTTCTTCCCTTTGGATGAAGAGCTGGCTTTCTCGATGCGGCAGTTGAAAAAGTTTGTGCCGCTTTAATCTTTAAATACTTTATTTCTTTGTGGCAATTAAATTGTAAGTCAACCCCACAAACCAGGCAGATTTCAAACTTTGATATTGAGGTACAATGGTTGTCCCCGCAGGCAGGTAATAACCTACCCCATCTTTCTTCACCAAAGCAGATAAATTATTAGCTTTAGCCCAAGCTTTCCCAATGTTAATCCCTACCATTTTCTCCTGACCAATTAATACGGATAAACCTAAAAGATACCTGCTTTTACCATCAAAAGGGGAAACACTTAAACCTAAAGAGGGTCCAATTTTAAGACATGGGTATAATTTATAATAGACATGCCCCATGGCTCCAATAGAAAAATCCTCCACTGTCCTTTTATCTTTCATGACGGCCACATTACCATCTGTCCTATTTTCCAAATAATAAGGTTGATCTCCTAAACCCTCGGTATAGAAAAACCCAGTAGAGAAGCTTAGACCCCAACTACCATAATTATATAAAGTTTTGGTTTCATTATATAAAGTGTCGTTGCTGTAAGTGTCTATTAAAATTAAATGCAGGTCGGTTAAATCTTTTTCGGATTTAAAAGATTTTGTCTCCACTTCACTCTTTGCTTTACACGAATTGATAATGTATTGAAGATACTTTAAATAATTATTTTTCTTGAAATCTTCACCGCTTTGCAGGATGATAGAGTAGATATTAGCTTCCTCTGGTTTATACTCAGTTAAATTTGAAATAATTCCTTTAATCATATCATAACTGGTTGCCACCATTGAAACATCATCTCTTACCTTTTTTATCAATAATTCTTGACTCTTATTTCCAATTGAAAATATTGTATACAAGGCCTCTAAAATATCATCAGCCAATTCTGGGCTAGGATTATTTTTACTTACCTTATGTAACATATCTGCTTTATTTTTTAATGTATTTAAATTCGCAATTTCCTCATTTATTTTGTCAAAAGATACACTCCCAGTAATTCCTGGCATAATCGGTTTTAGCACTTCTGGCAATGGTGTATACAATTCAAAGGATTTCGCTTCCAAAATTAATTTATGATGAGCGGAATTGATTCCCGATAATTTCACTACGTAGCTTTTCCCATCTTTTATTGCCACATTATTCGCAAAGTTGATGACACCTTTATCCCATGTTAATTCTATTTTTTCTTGTGCAAGAACAAACAATGGTAAGCCGCAAGCAAGTAGTAACCATAATCTTTTCATTTTTATAATTTTAACTGATAAATTAGTTTTGTATACCAAAGAAATAATGGTAATAACAATTAAATTTATCTATTATTTATCAATAAAAAATACCTACTTAGGGGTATTTTATAACTAAGAGTTAAATCTGGTTTTTTAATTTTATAGTTAATTCAAGCATTAAAAAAAACCACACCTGTCCGTAGAGTGAAGCGAAGGGTCTCTACGGATGAATGAATAGAAAAGAGTTTTCAAACTCGTCTTTCCAAACCCAAATTTCAGTAGAATGAATGATAGTGGAATTTGCATCAAATCTTCCCCTTTTAATTACTTTTTTTGTACAGAAAATAACATTGGAGAAAAAGCGACTTTTCCCTATCTTTAGGTATGAATGAAAAAAGGGAATGTAGCGGATACCCTTAAAAGCCTATCAACCCTTGATAAAGCTATGAAACAGCAACACGAGATTTAAAATAAGATGAAGCCTACCAAGAACAGGGTGTTTTGTAAAGATTGTGGAAGAGTAAAAATGCTTTTTGAAACAGAGAAAAAGGCAGCTCATTTCATCGCATTCAACCAGGAAGAAATAACAATGGAAAGCGGTATTGCCCCACAACGAAGCTACTTCTGTCAGTTTTGCGGAGGTTGGCACCTCACCAGTATCAAAGAAAAAATAGGCCAGACAAAGAATGAAAAACTGTTGGAAGATTATCTTCAACAAAAAGTAGCAAATACAGGAAAAGCAGCTTTTAAAGCAAATAAACAAGAAAAACGTGATGGAATCTTATCAGAATTGGAAAGTCAGATTAAAGGAATGGACACCCCACAAAAGGACCTATACTTTGCTGAAAAAATAAATATCCTTAAAAAGGAGATTGAAAATTTAAAGGGTTCAGCTCACCCCTTAGAAAAGAAAAAAATGAAAGAAATACGACAACATTTAGAGCTTGTCTATTCCGTTAGAAAGGAACATGGGCTACAAAACGCGAATCAAAATTATACTAAATCAGGAGAGCGGGAACTGGAAGAATGGAAATCATGGCTTGTAAAAAAGGGTTATGATAAAGAATAAATGAATCTAATCCGTTCTACCAGTGTTCGAGTGCAATTCACGATCTGTTCGGATGATTCCCTTTTATCCGAAGCACACTATTTCAGAAAGAGAACAGCTGGTTTCCCATCTGTCCGTAGAGTGAAGCGAAGCGTCTCTACGGATGAATGAATAGAAAAGAGTTTTCAAACTCAAAAAAGAAAAACCCAATCGGATATTTAGAAACAGAAATTAGCTAATAAGGTAAAGTAGGAGACTTTAGTAAACAGATTTGTTCAAACACTTATTTTAGATGAAGATATTAATCAATTAAACGCTTACAATTTCTATTTCTCCAAAACTCAACCCCAGTTTAGCGCAAGAATGAAGAAAAAAGAAAGTGCGTAATGGCTTCTTGTGCCTCTTACAAAACTCCAATGTCCCCAACTGTCCAATTGCTATGATTTAAACAACTAATTACATATAACTTTTTCATAGTACCGTTAAAACCTGGCTTTCTTTCTTTTACCCTAAGTCAAAATGCTAATAGGCATTTTGAACACCCATAAATAAGATCAGTTCTGTGCCATTTCATAGATTCGGTTGGGCCATTCCCGCCTGAAATTTTATTTATGAAACATTAGATGCCCTTGTAAAGGGCATCTAATGAAATTTTAATTGGCATTCAATGGTGGCCAGCTATCACACTATCTATCAACTTCTTCCAATTATCAATTTGTATCAACAGCCATCTTTTATTATATGGACTATCTCTTTCTTTTTCGAAGAATAAAATTGAGGCTTGCTCCATATCTATAAATTCAATGATTAAGGACGAGGCGATGGTCACTTCTTCAGCAAATCTTTCCTTAATTGTACATTTTTCTGCCTTTTGCAGGTCGTAAACCTGTCTAATCTCTTCATTTTCCCCACCTATCACCACCAACTTCTTTCTTTCGCTATCAAGTAATATCCTAAAATTCTCAGCTTTTAAAAAATGTTTAGGCTTAATGTTAAGCTCTGCCAGCAACTGTTTAATCTCGGGGCTACGTAGAAAACTGTTTTTATAGTATTTCCTAATAATTATATATAATGCCAGTACAACCAGCGTGATTCCAATGGTTTGTAGATTCATTTTTATGTTTTTTAGTGTCTATTAATTTCAAAATTATTCAATATTGAAAAGGGTCACCAAAAAGCAAAAAAGGGATAGAAATGGAATCTCCTTACTGGAAATCCCTGAATAAAAAAATGCTTGATCATTATGGATATCTGTAGCTCAGTTCCATAATGATAAATATTTAAGATCCCTAGTGTGGTTGAATACTGATAGGGATTAACAGTATGGTTGAAGGGCTGATTTTCCAGATGATTGACAAAACTAAGGTCGGCTTTCTCAATAGAATAATTTGAAAACCCTTGCTTTATCGATGGAGGGCTATACGGATGCGCCTTGTGAATAGAAACCAACAAGCACAGAGATAAAATAAGAAGTACTGCTTTTATGCTTGATTTCACAAGTGTAAAAGTAAGAGAAGTTTTATAATAAATGTTCATGCAAAGAAGGAATTCTTTCTTATTCACTTTCCACTCCACTTCCCCAAACTGTCCGGAGTATTAAACGAAGCGTCCCCTACAATAAGTCAAACTTTCTAAAAACAAATCGCTATAAACTTGTCTAGTGAATACATCTATCCATCCTACTATAGCAAAACTTACAAAGTAAATTCCTGCATTGTTATTGAATTTATATTTTGTGCTCATCTATTAATTCTTTATCCAATATTTACATGAAGCACAAGCCCCCCATACGCTTATCCAACCCTTATAAGACTTACGCTTGATGAGGAAACTAGCCCTAGCACAACCCTTCAAAGCAAAGGGTGTCCCGATAGCTATCGGGAAGAGTTTATTCAGTTTGTTTATTGTTTTTTAAAGGCCTTCATGCTTACGTTAGCACTCAAGTTTGGCAACTTTTTACGGAAAACTGCGCTAGCATCTTGAATGCCTAATTATAAAATAAAGGAATCATGAAAAAATGCGATAGCATTCTTGAGCTCCATTAAAAATAAATAAGAAAGAGCAATAAAAGTTACTAGAGTTTGCCCACTCATTAGGGCAGACTTTAAAAGATTAATGCTGCTTGAATAGAAAAGGGAACTTATTTTAAAATAAGTTCCCTTTTCTATTTTCCTTGTCAATTTATTAAACAAGGATTACATTTTCATCTTCTCTTTCTGCCTAGGCATGATTTTGCCGTCCATCATAATACATTGATCATCTTTT
>JACMOI010000185.1 GCA_014378105.1 Pseudopedobacter sp. | reverse complement strand
GCCTTACATCCTGATAATTATAGGGATGTAGGGCTTTTTTGCTATATGGGATTCTGTGTTTACATCATTTATTCACATTCAGTTGATCAATTCTATATTGGTCAAATTGCCGATCTTAAAGAAAGGTTTTCTCAGCACAATAGCGCATTTTTTTAAGGATCATCTACCAAAAAGGGGATTCCTTAGTTACTCTTCTTTTCCCTTGAATGTTGTTCGATAAGTCAATCTATTGCAATACAATCCGAGATCAAAAAAATGAAATCAAGAAAATACTACCAATCTCTAGTGAAATACCCTGAAATAGCCGAAAAACTTGTTAAAAGATTTGGTTAATCTAGAGGTTCCAATTATTTATTGAGCCCAGTCCCGATAGCTATCGGGATGGGAGCTTGAAAAACCCTTCAAACTATCGTTTGAGGAATTTTGTGTTTTATAGCTTTTCATAAATAGGTGATAAATATCACCTTTCAACCTGCTTATTTTCATTTTCTACTTCTATTGTAATGACTAAATTTATTTCCATCGCAACGAGTATAATTTACATTAAGTTAATTTTTTACAAAAAAAAAGTTCTTTTAGGTATATTTAATATACTTTTTATATTTTACAATAAATCTATCCGTAGTGCAAGAGAATAAAGAAATAGTTACAGCAACTCCCCTCGCTTTAGAGACAAAAGATGACCAAACCTTTCTTCTCGAGGCGGCTGGCTTGACCGGCGTTTGTACCAACCAGTATCTCACCGTGTTGAAAGCATTTGGTGACACGTCTACCTACCTTAAAAACGAAAATTTTAATTTTGATTTAAGTGATCTATTGTCTACTGAGGTAGCGATGCTTATAAAAGCAGTAGCTTATAAAGTATTGAAATCAAACCAAAAGATTACGCTGAGTGATCTAAATTTTGATTTCAATGGTCTGCATCATTTGGTAAATGTAGTCATCAGCCCCTATTCTACCGTTGGGCATAAAAACCAGCAACTGCTTATTCTTTTTAGTTCTAGTAAAAGTAATCCAAGGAGTAAATCGATTATCGGGTCCGGAGATCTTAGACAACTCAGCATGGAGTACTTGAGTAGTTTAGAGCAAGAACTTATCGAAGTAAAAAATAATCTGGAAGCAGCTTACGAATTGGTGCGCTCCTCGAATGAAAACATTCAGTCTTTTAACGAAGAGCTTCAGTCTGCAAATGAGGAGATGCAAAGTTCGAACGAGGAGCTTCAGTCAGTAAATGAAGAATTACAAACGGTTAATAAGGAACAACAACAAACCAATACTGACCTATCGAAATCTAACGATGATTTGAATAATTATTTTCGAAGTAATACGAATGGGCAATTATTCGTCGACCATGATTTGCTTCTTAAAAGATATTCGCCCAGTGCTGTTAAACACATTAATTTACAAGAGAGTGATATTGGCAGGCCATTGGCGCATATTACAACAAACATCAAGCTTGAAACATTAGTTGCTGATGTGCAGCAAGTGATGCAAAATGGTCAGACCATTATCAAAGAAGCCGAATCTTCTGATGGGAAAGTGTATCAGGTAACTACCATGCCTTACACGCGACAAAATACAGGCAAAACTGATGGTGCCATTATCAGTTTTTATGAGATTACCGAACTAAAGAAACTTTTGGCCGCACTAGATATTAGCAATAAAAGCTTGACTGACTCTGTTGCAGCGATTGAGCTAAGTCGTGAAAAAATAAGCGAGTCGCTTGAAAAAGAAAAGCAACTTAATTTATTAAAAAGTCGCTTTGTTTCTATGGCATCGCATGAATTTAAGACTCCACTTACTTCTATACAGCTTTCAACAGATTTAATTGGAAGAATAGCAGCTGAAATTAATCATCCCGCACTTAAAAAGTATACGTTAACTATTAAAAATGCCGCCAAAAATCTAACCAATATATTAAATGATTTTCTTTCGCTAGAGCTATTAGAAACCGGTAAGATTAAACCGATTTTTAGTGACATTGATGTGATCAAATTTGCTGAAGAAATTACAGAAGATATGCAGTCGCTTGCAAAATCAGAACAGCAAATTGTTTACCACCATACAGGTGTTGGACGGATGGCTATTTTCAATCCCTCTTTGCTTAAAAACAGTCTTATCAACTTGATCAGTAATGCGATTAAATACTCAGGTCCAGATTCGTTGATTGAATTTTGTACCAAAATTACCAAAAGCTCTTTAATTATTACCATAAAAGATAATGGCATTGGAATACCGAAAACAGATCAGGTGCATTTGTTTGAGGCGTTTTTTAGGGCACACAATACGGGTAATATCCCAGGAACAGGATTGGGATTAAATATTGTTAGTCGGTATACCGCTTTGATGAATGGAAAAATCAAATTTTTAAGTAGGCTGAACAAAGGAACTTCTTTTATACTCACTTTCCCTATCAAACACAATGAAATGATTAAATAAATGATCCCTCAATAATTACATTTCATTTAATGGCTTTATAATTGTAAGTATCATCACATAACCTCAAAAAATCATGGCTAAAATTGTCGATCAACAGTACATCATAGCCATTGGCGCATCAGCTGGTGGTTTAGAAGCGATTTCCGCATTTTTTGATTACACCCCTTTAGATTCTGTTTCTTATATCGTGATCCAGCATCTTTCAGCTGATTTTAAAAGCCAGATGGTACAAATACTTTCCCAGCACAGTAAACTAAAAGTGGTGGAGGCTATAGAAAATGTCGACATCATCACCAACACGGTGTACCTGATTCCTAGTTCTAAATTTATGACGGTAGAAAAGGGCAGGCTCATTTTATCTGATAAAAAAAATCATGCAAGTCCTCATAAAACCATCGACTACTTTTTTTCATCCTTAGCTAAAGAACGAGGCAATAAGGCCATTGGTATTATTCTCTCGGGAACTGGAAATGATGGCTCTAATGGTATCAAGGCGATCAAAGATGTTGGAGGAATTGTACTGGTACAAGACCCTGCCACTGCGGGTTTTAATGGGATGCCGCTTGCTGCTATTTCAACGGATTGTGTTGATAAGATCCTTTCGCCTAAGGCAATGCCCCAAGTTATTGAAAAATATGTGAAGGATGGCTTCTTGGAATCCGCTACACATCAACTTTCTGAACAGATTAACGAAAAAGAATTAGAACAGATATTTAACTTGATCAAAGGGCAATTACCGCTCGACTTTTCAGATTATAAGCGTCCAACCATTATCCGTAGGATCATAAGAAGAATGGAGCAGCATCACTTGAATACGGTGAAAAAATATTATGAATTCATGAAGGTTAATCCTGATGAAATCACCTTATTAGCCAATGATTTCCTCATCAGCGTGACCTCTTTTTTCCGAGATCCAGCAGCCTTTAAAATTATTGCAGATACCGTTGTCCCTGATATTATCAAAAAAAATCAAACTAAAGTACTAAAGATTTGGGTTGCTGGTTGCGCTACTGGTGAAGAAGCTTATTCAATAGCAATTTTGGTAAAAGAGTATTTAAATAAGCATCCTAAAAATATTGAGGTCAAAATATTCGCATCAGACATTAGCAAAGCAGCACTAGATATTGCTTCTAAAGGGGTTTATTCTGATCATATTACTAAAACTGTATCGAAAGAAAGATTACAGGAGTTTTTTACTAAAGAAGAAAATAGTTATACCGTAAAACACGAAATCCGCCAAATGCTGATTTTTGCTCATCATGACCTTACTAAAAACCCGCCTTATTGCAATGTAGACCTGATTACTTGTCGTAATTTATTGATCTATCTTAATATAAACCTACAGCAAAAAGTTTTTGCCTTGCTCCATTTTGGATTAAAAGAAGGTGGTTATTTGTTTTTAGGACCAAGTGAAAGTGCTTCTATCATTAAGGATGGCTTTAACGAGATCAGTGGAAAATGGAATATCCTGAAAAGTAATAAAACAGGACGAGCTGTTCGATTTGATGCCTTTTCTTCTTACATGATAGATGATTTTAAGAGGACTACGTTAGAAATAAGTAAAAAAATCGTTATCCCTAAATCTAAATCTGACCTTAGCAATCAGGTCAATTCTGCATTATTAAAAGAATCTAATTTTAACGGTGTTTGCACCGATGAAAACCTATCGGTAGTTCAATCATTTGGGGATACCAAGCCTTATTTAAAAAATATCAACTTCAATTACAACTTAATCGATTTATTGCCGGAGCATATTGCTATGGCTTTTAAAGCTGCCGCTCACAAAGCTTTTACCTTAAATGAAAGAGTGATACTTGATGGTATTGTTCTCGAAATCGCAGCACCTGAAAAGCATAAACCAATTAATATTATACTCAGTACTTTTCAGCTCAAAGAATCAGAAGAAAGATTACTGCTTGTTTTATTTGATGAAAGTCAGACCAAACTGACAGAGAAAAATGTGATTCATGCAGAAGATATTAACGAGGTAACCAGGGAACACATCATCAGCTTAGAGCAAGAGGCTGCGCAATTAAAATATTCGTTAGCTATGGCAAATGAACGCGTCGCCTCTTCTCATGAAAACATGGAATCCTTTAACGAGGAACTACAATCTGCCAACGAAGAAATGCAATCGGCTAATGAAGAGATGCAAAGTACAAATGAAGAACTGCAATCTGTAAATGAGGAATTACAAACGGTTAACAAGGATCACCAGCTGACAATAGAAGATTTAACAGACCTGAATGATGACCTCAACAATTATTTTCGGAGTAATACCAATGGCCAGTTGTTTGTTGATGAGCACTTGTTAATCAAGAGGTACTCTCCTGGAGCACAAAAGCATATTAACATCCGTAAAAGCGATATCGGACGACCAATAAGTAACATCACCACGAATATCAAATTTGAAACATTAATAGAGGATATCAAAAAAGTTATCCGTGATGGAGAACCCATTACCCGAGAAGCGGAAGCGATAGATGGCAACATTTATCAGGTGATGACCATGCCTTACCTAAAGAAAGGCAGTAAAGATCCAAATGGAGCAATAATCAGCTTTTATGATATCACCGAATTAAAAAAGTTACTGAAAGAATTAGACACCAGCAATAAAAACCTCGACATCAGTAATCAAAAACTCGATACAAGTAATACCAGCCTTTTAAGAATAAATGGTGACTTAAATAACTTTGTTTTTAGTGCTTCTCATGATTTAAACGACCCAATAGTAAACATAGAAAGTCTCCTAGGGCTTCTAAATAGTAAGCTGGACATAAAAGACGCAGAGGTCATAGAATTATTTGGGTTGATGAATAAAGCAGTAGCTAATTTTAAAGCTATCATCAATGATTTAGCCAAAGTTGGTGCTATTGAATCGGAAGATCCAGATGAGCATAATGAAAGTTTTACTACAATTTTTGAAGAAATTAAATTGGCCTTATCTGAAAAAATTAAGCTTTCCAAAACCATTTTCCATACCAATTTTCGAAAAAAGGAAGTTCGTTTTGCCAAAAAGAATTTAAGAAGTGTGATGCTGAACCTCATCACCAATGCGATAAAATTTAGCGCTCCTCACCGCATACCAGAAATCACTATCAAAACAGAACTAAAAGATGGATTAATCCTATTAACGGTCAAAGACAACGGAATAGGAATTGAAAAAGATCAGATGGAAAATGTATTTAAAAAATATCAACGCGTGAACGAGACTGCAGAAGGGACTGGCATTGGTCTTTACCTTACCCAAAAGATTGTTAATGCCGCTGGTGGTAAAATTGAAGTAGCAGGTGAGGAAGGTAAAGGATGCACTTTTAAGATTTATTTTTTGGCCTAGAAAAACCCGATATACAATTAATTAATTGACTGGATTATAGATAAATAATCATCAAGACCTAAATAAGTTTGGCTGTATTCTTGTATTCTTATGGTTACTCGAAACAAAAAAGAATTTAGCCAATTCAAGGTTCCTTTCCTCTTTTTGAATTTAGTAAATCATCCGTATTTATAGAGTTCATGATGAAGAAAAAGATGAATGAAAGCCATGTTGCTTTTCAAAAATTAATTGAGCACAGCATTTGGGGTATTACCCTGCTAGATGAGAAATTTAACGCAACCTACAGTAGTCCTTCTGCTGAGCGTATCAATGGATGGGATAAAAACGTACGTTTAGAAGATCCGAATGCTATTATTATCCATCCTGATGACTTAGAAGCAGTAAATGCTTTGATGAATCGAGTAGCTCATATTCCAGGATTAACAGAGACTTGTACTTTTAGATCAAAACACTTTAATGGGAATTATATTTGGTTGCAATGCAGCTTTACCAATATGCTCGAGGAATTAAATATCAAATCCATCGTATGCAATTTTATTGATGTTTCTGAGCAGAAATCGAGTGATTTTAAATTAACCCTACAAACCGAACAAATCACCGAACTTTTGGAAACCATGACAGATGGATTCATTTCTTTGGATGAAAACCTTTGCTACACTTACGCTAATGAGAAGGCGTTAAAAATGGCTAATAAAAC
Source organism: Pseudopedobacter sp. (assembly GCA_014378105.1). Lineage (GTDB taxonomy): Bacteria > Bacteroidota > Bacteroidia > Sphingobacteriales > Sphingobacteriaceae > Pseudopedobacter. The sequence continues at coordinate 25,951 of JACMOI010000185.1, read as the reverse complement.
CCGGGAAGACCTGATTGGTCGATACATTTGGGACGTTGTTCCAGATGCAATAGGTTCAGCCACTTATCAAGCCATCCAAACTGCTTTTATCGAAAAGAAATATGTTTGTAACGAGGATTTTTATGCCCCGTTGCAATTATGGCAAGAGAATCGAGTATACCCCTCTGGAGGCGGTGTATCCCTTTTTATGCGGGATATCACTAAACAGAAAAAGGAAGAACATCACCTTAAGCTGCTCGAGTCTGTCATCACCAATACTACCGATGCTGTAATGATTACCGAGGCAGAACCTTTTGATTTACCTGGCCCACAAATTCTCTATGTAAATGAAGCATTTACAAAGATGACGGGCTATACATCTGAAGAAGTTATTGGAAAAACACCACGCATTTTACAAGGGCCTAAAACTAATAAGGAGGAACTCAAACGTCTTGATAAATGTCTCCGTAGTTGGTCACTCTGTGAAGCTACCCTCATCAACTATAAAAAGAATGGGGAACAATTCTGGAATAATTTTTCTTTAAACCCTGTTACTGATGAAAAGGGTTCGTACACCCATTGGATTGCTATTGAAAGAGAAGTGACTCAACATAAAAACGAGGAACGGGAAAAAGTACTCTTAGCAGAGACCAGCAAAATATTTAACGAGCCAATAAAACTTAGCGTTATTCTAAAAAAAGTATTAGAAAAAATTATTGTTTACGACCATTTTGGGATTGCTGAGATTTGGCTAACTGGAGCAGACACCAGCAAGATCAGCTTGGTGGCTAAAACTTCCCGCAATGAGAAAAAGGCTGCCTTTTACAAGGAAACCAGTCAATTCCAGAGTTTTGTTAAAGGGGAAAGCTTACCTGGTGCGGTTTGGAAAAGCGGTAAGATATTGACTTGGAATCATTTGGATGAACGCCCTGATTTTCTTCGTCATAAAGCCGCCCAAAATACAGGTATCAAGGTGGCCTATGGAATACCGCTTATTTCTGAAAAAGTAACCATCGGGGTTATGGTAATTGGTTTGGCTGAAGAAAGTCCTGAGGAATCAAGAATCATGATGCCGCTTTTTGAAAAACTAAGCGCTCATTTTGGTGTAGAAATTAAGCGCAAGCAATTGGAAGAAGAACTATACCAGATATTTAGTTTTGCTCCAGATATTATTTGTACCCTAGGTACAGACGGATACTTCAAAAAGATAAACCCTGCGATGAGCAATTTATTAGGGTATTCAGAAACTGAACTGTTAACACACCCGTTAAAGGTCTTTCTTCACCCAGAAGACTTTTCTTCTAGTCAAGTCCGGATGGAAAAATTCAATGCTGGTGAAAAAACTTTATCTTTCGAAAACAGGTTTTTGACCAAAGCAGGTGAAGTCCTTTGGCTCTCTTGGACAACACATCTGAATGACCGAGAAGGTTTACTGTTTTGCGTAGCCAAGGACATTACTGCTAAAAAACAGGCAGAGCAGATGCTCTACACTTCAGAGTCGAATCTGACAGCGGTAATCGAAAATACGGACGCCTGTATTTATTCTCTTGATATGGACCTTAAGTATGTAACCTACAATAAAAAGCTTAGTAACTTGATGCAGGAGCTTTATCAAGTACGTATCACCCCAGGCTATCCCATTTTCGATTTCATAAAAGCCCATCAACCAGAGGAGGTAAAGGAATGGAGGCAGATTTACTTAAAAGCTTTAGCCGGTGAGGTGGTCAAGTTTGAAAAGGAATCTAGCGTAGGGGATCTTCATAATTATAACAATTTCTCTATTCATCCAATTTGGCAAAATAAAAAAGTAACAGGACTATCCTGCTTTGTGAATGATATTACAGCTCGTAAACTTTCGGAGTCGCTCCTGATAGCGTCGGAAAAAAGGTATAGTGAATTGTTCCAATTTAGCCCCTTGCCAAAGGTTGTTTTCGATTTGGAGACTTTAAAATTCTTAGATGTTAATAAAGCGGCGGTTAGCCTATATGGTTATACAAAGAAGGAGTTCTTACAAATGACCCTAGCACAAATTAGATCTCCAGAAAATAATTCTATTTCTAAAGAGATACTCAATGAATTAAAACAGGCAAAAGGAACCACTGTACATCACGCCATCTTGCATCAAAAAAAGGATGGTAAAAAAATCAGCGTAGATATTCAGAGCAATCCTGTGCTTTTTGATGAAAAAAATGCCCGTATTGCTGCTATCAATGATGTGACAGAAAGCCTTCATTATATTCAAGCCATTGAAGCACAAAATGAGAGATTCAAAGAAATATCTTGGATGCAGTCTCATATTATCAGGGCACCTTTGGCTCGAATAATGGGGTTAATACCACTCATCAATGACACGGATGGAAGCCCAAATGAAAGAAGAGAAATGATGGATTATCTATTAAAATCTGCCCATGAATTAGATAAGGTCATTAAAGAGATCAGCCTTAAAACAGAAATAACTGATTGAAATTAATGAGGATTTTCTGATTGTGTAATTAAAGGCAGTCTGCAATACTAAAGAAAACACCTCTAAACAACCTTTCTTTTTGTACATTTTATTAGTCATTACTTAAATCTTATAAAGACTTAACAGAGACCTTATAGAGGCATTATATAGACATTATACTAAATTTTACTTTATAAAATTTATGTTTACCTCCTATTTATTTTATTTTAACTAATTTTAATTAAAGAAAACATAAAGAAAAATGGCCAAATATGAAAATGGCATAAATGGTCCTTTTAGCGGAAATTGGGGCAGGTAGTTGGTGCAAGCTGGAAGAATTAAATGATGTACATAAAAAGGTGGCTAGTTTGAAAATCTGAATGGTTAATTTATTTACTTGCGACATTTAGATCAGTTTCTTCCATCAATTAATCCCATTTTTAAGAACATAAGCCCAGAACAAAATGAATAAATTCTATTTTATTGTTCTGGTTTATTACTGTTTGTAGTTATTTTATTATTTGTCTTTATCAAGCGCTAAAATTGTTTTGAGTAATACATTCGCTCCATTAGCCATATCAATTCCTTTCGTAAACTCTTTTGGTGAGTGACTGATACCGCCAACACTCGGAACAAAGATCATCCCAACAGGAGCAATTGTAGAAATTTCCTGCGCATCATGTCCTGCGCCGCTTTGCATGTATTGGTAACTGAGTCCAAGTGATTTCGCAGCACCAACGATTTTATCTTGAATTGATTTAGCTGTTAATGCAGGTTTAGAGGCATTATTTTGATAGGCGAAGGTAAAATGTGTACCTGATGCAGCTTCGATTTCTTTCGCTCTTTGTTCAATGGCTTTAAACAATTGTCCTATTTTTTCATAATTCAAATCTCTAATTTCTAGACCTAAATTTACTTTACCTGGTATGACGTTAAAGGCTCCGGGCATGGCAGCAATCTTACCAACCGTTCCCACTTGTCTACCTGCTACTTTTGTAATTTCTTCATTAACGGCGACAATAAATTTAGCTGCCGAAAGCAATGCATCACTACGCATATTCATAGGGGTGGTACCTGCGTGATTTGCAAAACCTTCTACAGTAACTTCCCAATGTTCGATACCCACAATACCTTCAACCACACCTATCTGCAATTTTTCTTTTTCCAATAAACCACCTTGCTCAATGTGCAACTCTACAAATGCCGCAAGATCTCCTTTGCTAAGTGCAGCGTCTTTGATATGATCAGGGTTGCCGCCAATGGCCTTCACCCCTTCACCAATGGTCAATCCGCTTTGGGTTTTAAGTTTCAATGCGTCTGGGCTAAAATTCCCAGCCATAGCTGCAGATCCGTCTGTTCCACCTTCTTCGTTAGAAAAAATGATTAGCTCTAATGGATGCTGGGTAATGATTTTATTTTCTTTGAGGACCTCCATCAGTTCTAATGCGGCAATAGAACCTAAACAACCATCATAATTTCCACCATCAGGCACCATATCTATGTGCGAACCGAAAGCGATGGGTTTTAATAATGGGTCTTTCCCTTTCCTTTTACCGATGATATTTCCTGCATTATCGATACTCACATCAAGACCAACATTACGCATTAATCCTATAAAATAGGTACGCCCTTCTATATCCCCTTTGGTGTAAGCTACCCGATAGCCTTTTCCATTAGCGTCTTTTCCAAACTGAGCCAGTTCGGTAATTCGTTTTTCTATTCGTTGTTTGTTAACGGTGAGCTGTCCGTACGAAACAACAGAAAATAATGTAATAGCAAGAATTGTTAAATAACAGGTGCGTATCATTTTGTCTTTTATAGTTATTTATGATTTTAATGTAATAATAAATGTTGACCCTTCATTTTCTTTTGTTTCTACTTTGAGTTCCCCTCCATGCGCTTTCACCATATCATAGCTTAATGATAGCCCCAAACCTGTTCCCTTTCCTGTGGGTTTAGTGGTAAAGAAAGGTTGGAATATTTTCTCTTTTACTGACGCAGGAATACCGTTTCCATTGTCTTGAACTGAAATTAAAACCCGATAGCTATCGCGATTATTTCCTTCTAGTTTGGTGCTGATGGAAACTTTTGGCTCGAATACATCGCCTTCAGCATTTTGTTTCAAGCTTTCTGCCTTTTTTTCATTCACTGCATAAAAAGCATTGGTCACTAAATTCATGATGACTCTTCCTATATCTTGTGGTATGATATTGATCTTTCCAATACTTTCATCAAAATCAGTTTCAAAACTAGCATTGAAAGATTTGTCTTTGGCTCTTAAACCATGATATGCTAATCGTAAATATTCATCTGCTAAAGCATTAATATCCGTAGGTTCTTTTGTGCCAGAACTACTTCTCGAATGTTGCAACATTCCTTTCACAATGGCATCCGCTCTTTTGCCGTGGTGGGAGATTTTTTCTTCATTTGCCATCACATCATTAATAATTTCATCTTCTAAAGCTTCGTCTCGATCTGCTTTTGGTTTTAAGCGTTCAGCCTTAAGCTCCTCCAACATTTCTTTATTCACTTCAGAAAAATTATTTACAAAGTTTAATGGGTTCTGAATTTCGTGAGCAATACCCGCTGTAAGTTCTCCAAGTGAAGCCATTTTTTCTGATTGAATGAGCTGGGTTTGGGTGGATCTTAAATCAAATAAAGTACTTTCTAATACTCTATTTGTTCTTTGTTTTTGATGGTTATTACGCCAAAAAATAAATATCAAAACTAATAGAAATACAATTATAGAAGCCCCCAGATAGCTCCAAATTTTGATTTTTTCAGATCTTCTTTCCGCCTCTGCATCTTGTGCTTTTTGCTGTTGAGAAAAAGCCATTGCCTGCGAACGAATGATCTTATTATTATTTGTGACGCTGTCTATCGCTTCATAATAAATAAGTGTGTATTTTAATGCGCTGTCTGCGTTACGGTTCTTATATAACTTAGCTAGTAAATCTGAAGGATTTATTCGACTAGTGAAAAACGCCTCTAGAGAAGTTTGATAAGCCTGACGGGCAAAAAACAAAGCTGAATCTAATTGATTTTCATCCTGATAAACTGTTGCTATCGACGAAAGTATACCAGCTCTAATTTGCCTATCAATAACAGAAAAAGGCATTTTTAGTGCGGTCCTCATTAATTTCAACTTACTTTCTCTTGTCTTCTGCTCAGAAGCTATATCCATTAATATCCCAGGAAGAGTAATCTGTAAATTCTTTGCAACTGCTAATTCAAAAGCCTTCAATGAGTAAAATTGGGCTGAGTCTTTTTGATTTTCTAAAGCGAATACCTTGCTTAAATTGCTTAATGCAAAACAAACAAACTCATCATCACCACCTGCCTTAGCATACTTCCACGCCTTTTTAAAGTAGGTTTTTTGAAGCTCTTTATTATCGAACGTACAAACTCCTAAATTATCATAAACAATTCCCAGCACATTAGGATTACCCGTTTTTTCTGCAATAGTTAATGCCTCATATATTAATTTAAGCCCCTCAGGATTATCACCATTTACACTTATTGTGTAACCAAGTTCAGCAAGCATGACCGCCTCACCTATTTTATCATTATTTTTTCTACAGATACCCAGAATTGCATTGTGGTAGTACAAAACTTTGTTTGGATTAATCACACCATTACGTTCTATAATATCATAGATTAATCTGATTCTCTCTTTTGGTGATTTTGTGATTGGGATGAATTTTAGTAGACTATCACGATTTTGTATTTTAGGTACACTTGCTTTGGAGTTACGCAATAACACAATTTTAATAAGGCTATCAACATTTACTTTTTGAGCCGATACAGTTCCTATTAAAAACAAAAGAACAATACTTAATAATATTTTTTTCATTTTTAATTTAAATTGCGGACTGTTTTAAGATAAATTTTACGAAGTACTATAGGATTAGTATTTTTTTTTAGTAAACAATATTACCTGTTAGTTTAGCAAAAATAAGCCTGAAAGCTTCCATCTTTAACTGATGGTTAAGTTAAGGTTTATTTTCTCATCATCAACTAATTCAATAGCTTTTAAGAATAGATTGGGTAATTAATTAAACTTTAGAATATTAATTATTGAGATATAGACAATGCTGCTGATTTTTAGAAAAAAGAGATGAATTTGGAATGCATAACCAAAATAAAATTATTGAATAATTAATTTTAAGAGTGCCTAGCTTTTCGCTTTAAAACGCCCCCAGCAGCTTCTTTAATGCTACTAGTGAAAATGAAGGCTTTTGGATCTATATCGCTCACCATGTTTCTAAGTTGCCTTACTTGCAGTCGGGTAACTACTGTAAAAACAATATCCACAGGTTGGTGAATGTCAAAACTATCTTTTAAATAGCCACGCTCACCTTTATACACCGTAATACCTCTGTCTAGCTCTTTCACTAATTTCTCTTTAATTAATTCGTTCTCGCTAGAAATAATGGTGACCCCCGTATATTCTTCTAACCCCTCAATGACGTAGTTAATGGTTCGAGATGCGGTATAATAAGTTAAAATGGAGTATAAAGCGGTTGGTAAACCTAGTTCTATTGCGGCTATCAAGAAAATGACCACATTAATTCCTAAAATGATTTCGCTAATGGTAAAGCTGATTCGTTTACCGGTATATAATGCCAAAACCTCAATTCCATCTAAAGCACAACCTCCTCTTATCGCCAAGCCCACACCAATCCCCATAAAAACTCCACCAAAAATAGATACCAACAGTAAATCCGATGTGATTTGTGGATATGGGATAAACTGCAAACATAAGCCAAGACCAATAACTGCGGCAAGTGTCTTGAAAGCAAAAGCTCTAGTAACCTGAAATGCACCCATGATGATAAATGGAATATTTGCGATGACGATAACGTATGCAATATTAAAATGATAAAGCTCATGCATTAATAAAGAAATACCTGTAACTCCTCCATCGAAAAATTTATTAGGCACCAGAAAACTCTTCAAGGCAAAACCACAAAAAAGTATCCCCAATATGGTGTAAATAATGTCTGTTAACCAAAGAGGAATTTGCTTTCTTTTCATTAAAAACTAAATATCATTTCTTTCTATTATTAATTGCAAGTTAGGGGATGTTTTTAAAGATTTAAAGATTTTCTGCAATTAAGTAATTTTCTTTATGAAGCAATCCCCCTTTTAATTCTATTTTATTAAATCGTTATTCATTTTTTATTGTTAATTTTCAACGTGAATAACATTTTTAAAGAAACCAATAATAGCAAGATTTTCTTTTCTTTTTAATGTAATCATTTTAATTTACTGTTACTATATTAGTATTTAAACATTTAAAAAACGATATGATGAAAATATTAGTTGTTGGTGATGAAGCAGATGTTCAGCCCTTATTCATCCAGCGTTTTAGAAAGGAAATTAAAGAACATGAAGTGGAATTTGACTTTGCTCTTTCAGGCGAAGAAGCTTTAGATTATTTAAGACAAAAACATCAGGAAGTAGTATTGATTTTATCAGACATCAATATGCCGGGTATGAGTGGGATAGAATTGTTGACGAGAATTAGACATGACTTCGATGCGCCACCCCCAGTAGTGATGATGATTACTGCTTATGCTGATGAAGAAAATCATAACCAAGCAATGGAAAATGGTGCAAATGATTTTTTAACCAAACCACTTGATTTTAATTTATTAAAAGAGAAACTTAAAACTTTAAAAATCTAAGTAACAATGGCAAAGATATTAGTGGTTGATGATGAGGCAGATTTAGAAATGCTGGTAAAACAGAAATTTCGAAAAAAAATCCGTGAAGGTATATATGACTTTGTATTTGCCCAAAATGGAGTAGAAGCACTTGAAAAAGTAAAGGAACATCAAGATCTTGATATCATTTTAAGTGATATTAATATGCCCATCATGGACGGATTGACCCTACTAAGTCGCTTGCCAGAGGCTAATCCACTATTAAAAGCTGTTGTGGTATCGGCATATGGAGACATGCAGAATATTAGAATAGCCATGAATCGTGGCGCATTTGATTTTGTATGTAAGCCGGTTGATTTTGAAGATTTGGAGCTTACCATGGAAAAAACCATCCTCCACGTAAAACAAATGCAGGATACCATTAAAGCCATCAAAGAAAATAATATCCTTAAAATGTATGTGGATGAAAATGTATTAAATTTCATGACACACAAAGAGTTTGAGGGAAGCATATTAAAAAATGAACTGGTAAATGCTACAGTTATATTTATTGATGTTTGTGGCTTCACGGCTATCACAGAAAAAGTTTCACCAAATACAGTCGTAAACTTACTCAACGGTTTATTTGATAACATTGTAAAAGAGATTTTATCGCAAGGTGGTCATGTAGATAAATTTATGGGTGATGCCGTAATGGGTGTTTTTAGAGGAGAATATCATTTAGATGAAGCTATTGACGCTGCTTTATCCATTAAAGAAAAAATAGGAGCAATGGAGGCTATCCAAGCCGACGATATCACTTTTAAAGCCGAAATATCTATAGGAATTAATTCCGGAGAAATGGTGTCTGGTAATATTGGCTCCGCCTCTTTAAGGCGTTTAGATTATACGGTAATTGGTGATGAAGTAAATTTAGCCCAACGCTTACAGGCTGCTGCTAAACCAGGTCAAATTATAGTGTCCGAAAAAATCTATCAGAAAGCAAAAGAATCATTCAGTTTCGAAAAAATTGGGGAGGTATCATTAAAAAACAAAACTAAGCCAGTCACCATTTATCAAGTTATTGCTTAAATATTAAAATAAACACTAATTGATTTAATTCATTTTAATAAAATATATGAAAGCCTCACAATAATGTGGGGCTATTTTATTTTGCCTAAACATCTTATAAATAGATATTTAAAAATTCTTATTATTGTATAACGAAACGATATTGTATCTCGTCTTATTCTTATTCAAAAAATAAATTCAAACCTTATACAATGAAAAAGTTTAAAAAAATCCTCGTTATCATAGTGGTATTTACCATTATCATCATAGCTGCATTAATAGGCTATGTTAAATTTGCCTTGCCCAATACCGGTGAACCAGAAAACATCAATATCGAAAAAACTGCTGCCCGAGTAGAGCGAGGGAAGTACCTAGCAAACGCAGTATCTGTTTGTATGGATTGTCATTCTACTAGAGATTGGTCTAAATTTTCTGCACCAATGATTTCTGGTACTAACGGAAAAGGAGGTGATCCATTTACTAAAGAAATGGGCTTCCCTGGAAATTTCTATGCTCCAAACATCACCCCTGCGGGAATCGGCTCTTGGACTGATGGTGAAGTTTTTAGAGCAATCACCACTGGTGTTTCTCAAGATGGTCGTCCTCTGTTCCCATTGATGCCTCATCCTCATTATGGGAAGATGGACCGTGAAGATATTTATAGTCTGATTGCTTATATCAGATCTTTACCTCCAATAAATAATGAGGTGCCAAAATCAGAGCCTGAGTTTCCTTTTAGCTTAATTTTACAAACCATCCCACAAAAAGCAAGCTTTTCAAAAATTCCTAACCGAGAAAAAGACCCGATTGCTTACGGCGCTTATTTAATAAATGCCGCAGCATGTGCTGATTGCCACACCCCTGTTGATGATAAAGGGCAGCCTTTACCAGGGATGGATTTTGCAGGTGGAAGAACTTTTCCAACACCTTCTGGAATTATAAAAACCGCGAATATTTCACAGGATGTGATGACAGGAATTGGCTCATGGACTGAGGATGTATTTGTAAGTAGATTTAAGATGTATGCAGATTCTAATTATAAGCCACAAATTGTTGAAAAAGGAGAAATGCAAACATTAATGCCTTGGACCATGTATTCGCACATGAAAACTGAAGATTTGAAAGCGATTTATGCTTATTTAAAAACAATTAAACCTGTTAAAAATCAAGTGATTAAATTTCAAGCAATAGAAAATTAAAAATATTTCATCTCTTTTTATGGAATTGGTACGATGATTTCATCTTCATTTAAACAACAGAAAATAATATAATGGCAAGGATTGTTAAATAACAGTTACGTATCATTTTGGGTTATAATTATTTATGATTCTAATGTAATAATAAATGTTGATCCTTCTCCCTCAACTGTCTACACTTTGAGTTCCCCACCATGCGCCTTTACCACATCATAATTTAAGCTCAAACCCAAACCGGTTCCTTTTCCTCTAGGTTTGGAGGTGAAGAAAGGTTGGAAGATATTGCCTACTATATTTTGATAAATGCCAATTGGTCTTTATAAGAACAATAATGAATTTTTTGCAGAAACGTGAGTGGCTCGCACACCTGGTACTTTTTCTTTCAGCCAGGAGACCATATACTCTGATCCCGCTTCTTCACTTGCAATATGACCCAAAACAATTAAAGACAATTGCTGACCCATAGCTCTGGCATCTCTTACATATTCAGCCGTTTCCCATTCCTGTAATTCGCCACACATCAGTACATCTGGTTTTTCATTTCCAATATTTGTTATCTGTCTTCTTCCACCGCCAGCACCGGGCATCAGTAATACTTTTTTACACGGTTGCGTAAGTGCCCCAGCGTACCGTACTGCAGGTATCCCAAGTTTTATTTTTGAATGTTCTATCAGCCCTTTCAAGGTTATTTGAGGAATAGTGGCAACACTCTTTTTAACATCGTAAAAATTTGTCCAGCCTAATTGAGATACCAATCCTTTAAACACGCCATCCGGATTATGCCTGTGTATATAATCGTGGTTACGCCAAACAGCAATATTATTTCTCTTTAAAAGATTAGCTTTATACTTATACACTTCATCATTTTCAAGCCAGTCTGTATCATCGGTATGATTGTAGAAAGTAGGTTCATGGGCTATAATAAAGTTCGCCCCCAGTTCAATAGCTCTTTTAATTACTTCAATGGTAGCAAACATGGATGTCACAATTCCTGTTACAACGATATCGCGACTGCCTGATTTTAAAGTGTCGACGGTTTTATCAATGGGTGCGTCTGGCACTTCTGCAATAAACAAATCCATGATTTCACCCACTGTTATGCTTTCTTTGTAAATAAAACCGTTCGCAAAACTCAATAAAGGCGATGATAGAAGTAGGATTGATCCAATCGCTTTTGATGTTGTGGTAATGAATTTTCTCCTATTGTTGTCTGAGATCATATATTCGGAGTTTTTTATTGATTTCATATTTAAATTTTTACAAGTTAATAATTTTTTAAAGCTTTATTTCTAACCTATTTAAGGATCCTATAGATGAATGGAAATTGAATAATAGACCCTGTAGTTTCCCCTTATTTCGTTTCAACTTCCAGTTCTTCGCCATGTGCTTTTACAATATCACAACTTAAGCTCAAGCCTAAGCCCGTTCTTTTTCAGGTAGGTTTCGTAGTAAAAAAAGGTTAGAAGATTTTTTCTTTTATAGATACTATTAGTTAAAAAACACCTATTGCTGAAGAGAAGGACCATCAAATCGATGCTTTAACAGAAATTGCGGATACAATTGTTCAATTAATGAAATACAGTTATAAACTTAAATTTAAAATATAAACGTTTTTAACATCCTCTACATTAAACCTTATTTTAAAAAATAGACATAAAAAAACCAGACTGAATTATTACCCAATCTGGTTTATATTTTATGGATCTTCTAATTATCTAATTTGACCACGAACAATTCCACCTGGGTAATTTGTCGAATGGGCATTTACATATATTGCATCTGTTTTTAAAGATGTGAATAACGCATCGTCTACCGTAAACATTTTTGCAGTACCAAAATCTGTAGAATTGTTTAAGGCTAAAATTACTGGACCACTTACTCCACTAGCACCTTTGTGGATATGAGCTGCAGCCATAGCGTCACCTTGTTCAAGAGTAGTAATTGTAACTTTAGAATAAAGCTTTTTATCAGAAGTTAACCTTAAGATAGCAAGACCCTTAGCCGTTGTATTTACTGCATTAGGAGCTTCGTTTGCACCAGATAATGCAATATCCGCAGCCAGTTCAATACCAACATTTAATTGCCCTCTTACAATACCAGATCCTACTTGAGAAGAATGAACATTAAAATAGAGCTCATTCGCATCATTTTTTAAGCTATCCACCAAAGTTTGACGAACATTTGCAATCGTTCCAGTTGCGTTTCCACCAGTAAACATTGGATTTAGACTTAAAATAACCCCTCCACTAGTAATTACATTCCCTACATGTAAATGAGCAGCCATTAATGCATCTCCACTAGCTAGATTATTTACCAATATCGTGTACTTTAAAGAATTATCTGACCGTAATTCTAAGGTTGCTGTTCCTGTTTCGACTCTGTTTATTGGTGCAGGTACCTCATTTTTAGCAGACAAAGCTATGGTCCATTGTTTGGTAACAGTTGGAGCTGGTACGCTACTATCTTTTTTACAGGAGAACATCATTAAAGCTATTGAAGAAATAGCAAATCCAATTTTTAAGCAGTTTAGTTTCATAATAATAATTTTTTATAGTAACCGAGATTTAAGCTATTTTGTTTTTCGCATGAACTAAATTTTAGAATAGTAAGTTTTCTAAAAATCTGTAATTTATGAAACGTCATATTTTATGAAATAATTTCAAACTCATTCTCAAGAAATAACCACTCTGATAAACAGTTAATTCAAATAATAGAGAAGATTATTGTTTTTGATTCTACTCATCTATTCCAAGAAAATAAAATATTTTCAATTGATTTATGGAATTGGTACGATGATTTCATCATACTTATAAACAAACATAAAATATTATGAAAAAGATCTTTTTAAGTGCAGTTATAGCTTTAACAACGTTTGCCGCTTTAGCACAAACTGTAGATACCCGAAAAAAAATTAATGTAAGCGGCATGGCCGAACAAGAGGTTACGCCAGATGAAATTTATGTTGGAATATCATTAAAAGAATACCTTAAAGACAATAAAAAAAGGGTAAGTATAGAAGAATTGGAATCTCAGTTACAAAAGGCAGTCATTAAAGCCGGTATCGCAAATGAAGATTTTATGATCAACAACATCAGTTCTTATACCAACTATTGGGAGAAGAAAAAAGACCCTACATTCTTGGCCTCAAAACAGTACAGCATTAAAGTAACTAATCTAAATAACCTGAATGATATTCTTGCTTCGGTTGATCCAAAAGGAATTGCATACACAAATATCGACCGCTATGCTTATTCTAAAGAAAACGAGATGAAAAAGGATTTAAAAATCAAAGCTTTAAGACAAGCTAAAGAAAAAGCGACTTATTTAGTGGAAGCCATTGGAGAAAGATTAGGTAGCGCATTAGAGATACAAGACAGCGAAAATACCACTTACCCACAACCCATATACAGAAATCAAATGATGAAAGCTGAATCAGCAGATATGGCCATGCCTAATATTGATTTCAAAAAGATCAAAATAACTGCGCAAATTAATGCCGTGTTCGAAATCAAATAAAATATTTTGAAAAGCAGAAAGAGCCTCCTCAACAGGAGGTTTTTTTGTTTTAAAAGAACATTACAAATGTTAGCTTTGGTTAATGAGTAGTGCATTAGAAAGAAACGACGTTCCATCCAAAAAGAAGATCTTCTATCCAATAGAAAATCCTTTAAAACAATATCTGTTAAAATACGACAGGGAAATGAAACTTCCTTTGCAATATTCAGATATGTTGCGTTTCAATCTTTCTACCCCTTTATTAGATAAAAACGATAAAGACACCCTGTGGCAAACCGTTTATTACGATGAAGGTGAAATGAAAGAGCTCTACCCTGCCCTTAAATATATTTATTCTTTGATGCATGCATCAGGAAGGCTAGACGTAATGGATCATCTTTCCGTATCACGAATTGACTATTGTTCTTTTGGAAACTCACATCCTTTTAGGGTACGTATCATTAACCGATTGAATGATAATTACGACCATTTTTACGTAAAACGAGCCGATGCTTCTCGTGTTTATGGTTTGGAGTTAGAACATATTTTATCGCCTAACCGAATCAGTTATTTTACGGATGATGATACCCTGATAGAAGAGCACATCCCTGGGTTACCGGGCGATGTTTTTGTAAACGAATATTTGGATGGTGTGAAATTTAATCAAACCCGAATCAGTAAAGAGTTTGTGAAATTTAACGAACGCTGTTTTGTCCGTTTATTAGGCGATATGCGTTCCTACAATTTTGTGGTGGATATTACGCCAGATATTGAAGGGAACCAATACCGGATCCGGGCCATCGATTTCGATCAGCAATCTTATGAAGGCAAACTGCGCTTATACATGCCGCAATATTTTAAAGAAAATAATAATCTTGTTTTCATGGGGATTGATAGTATCAACGAAAAAACCATGAAACAATACCAACAGGAAGAGCGAAGTATTATTAGCCACCGTATTAAATTGGGTCGCTACAGATTAAAAGACCTTTACAACGCGTCACTTACCACAGAGTTGGCTCCACCAGAAAAAACAGCTGCACTTGGTAAAGAGCTAGCTGATTATCATCAGAATAATCTTTTTTTAAACATCACTCACATGGGTAAAATGGTGAATTCACATATCATTGTTTGTATGGAGAATAAGAATTTATAAATTTTTGCAATTTCATATCGCCTGATAACTTAATACCATTAAGTTAAAGTACTTTTCTGTACATCGCATCATCACGACTAAGATGAGAAACGTAGTTCCGTCGAAAATAAATTTCGCAAATAGGTTTAGAAACGTCAACAAATTTTAAAATGGCTACTTGTAGGTGAGATGTCTCCTAACGTCGACATGACAAAATTCCTTAGCTTGATAACATCATTCATTAGCTACAAAGCTGATATTCCTGCCCATTCCATACAAGCGGGCGCTTCCATCCTTTTAATTTATCTTAGTTTGTTTCAATAAACATAAGTTTTAATCAGGTACGCATTTTGTAACGCACTCTACATGAAAGTTGAAAAAACTGATTCCCGCTTAAAACATATCGAATGGATTTCTAAACTATTGGATAGCCAGTTTAGTGTTGGAAATTTTAAATTTGGTTTAGACCCTATTCTTAACCTTATCCCTTTTGCTGGAGACGGAGCAACTACCCTAGTTTCATTAATGATGGTTTATACCATGAGAAAACATGGTGCAAGCAGCAAGATTGTGGTCAAAATGTTGGGCAATGTTTTAATCGACACGCTTATTGGTGCCATTCCGATTATTGGTTGGATTTTTGATTTTTACTTTAAATCTAATAACCGTAATCTTATTTTATTAAAAGAACATTACCAAGAAGGAAAACATACAGGCAGCGGGAAAGGAATTTTAACCGCTTATCTGATAGGTTTTGTTATTATTCTATTTCTTGCGATTTGGGGAATTTGGGCATTAGCTGCTTGGCTCATTAGCTCATTCAGTTAGAAAATAGCAATCATAAAAAAAGCCTTTATCTTTTGCAGATAAAGGCTTTTTTGTTTTGATACATTTTGTTAATCTATAAAATCAAAACCAGTAAAGGGCACCAAACATGCTGGCACTTTAATGCCATCTTCAGTTTGGTAATTCTCTAAAATGGAAGCCAGAATTCTTGGTAAGGCTAAAGCACTTCCATTTAAAGTATGTGGCAATTGAGTTTTACCTTCTTTGCCCTTGTAACGTAATTTCAAACGGTTACTTTGGAAAGTCTCGAAGTTAGAAACAGAAGAAACTTCTAACCAACGTTCCTGTGCAGCACTATATACTTCCATATCATAAGTTAAAGCTGAAGTAAAACCCATATCCCCACCGCATAATCTCAACACTCTATACTGCAAGCCTAATTTCTGTAACAAGCTTTGAACATGTATACTCATCTGCTCCAAAACTTCATAGGAAGTATCTGGATGAACCACCTGAACAATCTCTACTTTATCAAACTGGTGTAAACGATTTAAACCACGAACGTGAGCTCCGTAAGAACCTGCTTCGCGACGGAAACATGGCGTATAACCACAGTTTTTAACTGGTAATTCTTCTTCTTTTAAAATAACATCTCTGTAAAGATTAGTCACCGGAACTTCGGCCGTTGGAATCAAATATAAATTATCTATTCCCACATGATACATCTGTCCTTCTTTATCCGGCAACTGCCCAGTTCCAAAACCAGATGCTTCATTTACCAATAAAGGGACCATCATTTCTTCATACCCTGCCTTATCCGCTTCGGCTAAAAAGAAATTGATTAAAGCTCTCTGCATCTTAGCTCCTTTACCTTTATAAACAGGGAACCCTGCTCCAGCAATTTTAACGCCTAATTCAAAATCTATCAAATTGTATTTAGCTGCCAGTTCCCAATGTGGCAAAGATTTTTCTGGTAATTTTGGTAATTCACCATTTATTAAAACCACTTCATTCTCTTCAGGCGTTTTCCCTTTAGGGACGCTGTGATGTGGAAGATTAGGTAACTGAACCAATTTTTGATGTAATTCATGCTCCACACCACTTAAATCTTCCTGTAGTTTTTTGATCTCCTCTTTATTTTTGGAGGTCGCTGCTTTAAGTGATTCTGCTTCGTCTTTTTTACCATTACGCATTAACTCCCCAATCTGCTTTGCAGCAGCATTTGAATGAAACAATAAATTATCTGCGTCAATCTGGACACTTTTTCGTTGATTATCTAAATGAATAATTTCATCAATTGTATTAATCAATTCTAGCTTATCGATATTCCTTAAACTTAATCGCTCTAAAACTTCCTCTTTATTTTCGCGGATATAACTAACTTGCAGCATCTTTTTAAATTTTTTACAAATATAGTATTGCGTATTAAGTATTGTGTATTGCGAACCTGATAAATTATAGACAAAAGATAAATTTCATCATATGAGCGGCAAACTTTATCTTGTTCCTACACCAATTGGCAATTTAGAAGACATTACTTTTAGGGCTTTACGCGTTTTAAAAGAGGTAGATTTAATATTAGCCGAAGATACTAGGACTTCAGGACCCTTATTGAAACACTTCGAAATTGACCAAAAAGTTTTCGCCCATCACCAGCATAATGAGCATAAGGCTGTTGCTGAGATTGTTAAGTTTTTGAAAGAAGGACAAAACATAGCCCTAATTTCTGATGCTGGAACGCCTGCGATTTCTGACCCTGGTTTTTTATTGGTTCGTGAAGTTCTAAAACATGATTTAGCCGTGGAATGCTTACCTGGTGCCACTGCTTTTGTTCCTGCTTTGGTCAACTCGGGTTTACCTAATGATCGTTTTACTTTCGAAGGATTTTTACCTGTTAAGAAAGGCCGCCAAACCCGATTAAAAGAATTAATCTACGAATCGCGAACGATGATTTTTTATGAATCACCGCATCGGTTATTGAAGTTTTTAGAAGAATTGATTGATTATTTTGGAGCAGAAAGACAAGCCTCTATTTCTAGAGAATTGACAAAAATGTTTGAGGAAAATGTGAGAGGTACTTTAAAAGAAATTAAAACTCATTTTGAAGAGAACATATTAAAAGGAGAATTTGTAATTGTAGTAGCTGGCAATACCGAACCAGCGCCTAAAAAAGACGATAAATATTATAAAAAATGAAGCGATACATCTGGCTAGCACTATTTTCAGCCTTTTTATTATGGTTTGCATGGCCACCAATTTCCTTTACCTCTCCTATCCTTTTGATTGCATTTTTACCACTGCTCATCGCTTTGCAGGAGATGGAAGAATCTGAAATACAGAAAAAAGGAAGAAAAGCCTTTCTGATTTCTGGATTGACTTTTTTAGTTTGGAATACCGCTTCGATCTATTGGGTTTTCAATTCTTTAAATGCCGTTATGCCTACATTTATTGCGGCTTTATTATCCCTAATTCCTTTTGGGTTAGGTGCTTTTTTAATGACTTTGAGCTTCTGGTTATACCGTAAAGTGGCAAAAATAACTCGCCCGCTTATTGCGGATATCAGTTTAATTGGATTCTGGATCAGCTATGAATACTTACACCAAAGTTGGGATTTAAAATTCCCTTGGATGACTTTAGGAAATGGTTTTTCTACTACTCCTCAACTGATTCAATGGTATGAATATACAGGTGTTTATGGAGGTACTTTTTGGATTTTAGTCAGCAATTTATTGTTATTCAGGTTGTGGATGAGCATGCGCAATAAAAAGTTGAAAGTAAATAGTGAGAAGTCTTACACTAAACCCTTGTTAGTAGCGCTGATGGTTTGGGTTTTTGTGCCGATTGGTTTATCTATTTTAGTTTACAGTACTTTTGAGGAGGAAATAAACCCTGCTAATGTGGTGGTGGTTCAGCCTAATATAGACCCTTACAGAAAGAATTTCGTTTTAACTCCTAAAGAGCAAACAGAGAAGCTTATTAAATTGAGTAAAGATAAAGGCCAGGTAAATACCGAATTTTTCATATGGCCAGAGACTGCATTGGTTGGCAATCATGAAGAAAACAGTTTTAGAACAGCCCCTGATTATAAAGCTGTAGAAGCCATGTTGGACCGTTTTAAAAATGCCACAGTGATTACTGGTGCTGAAACTTATCAAACTTATGATCACCAAAAAACACTTTCAGCGAGATTTAGTAAGGAAAATAATTTTTGGTGGGATAGTTTTAATACCGCCGTGGCCATCGATAATTCATCTAAACTTCAATTCTATCACAAATCTAAATTAGTGCCAGGAGTGGAGAAAATGCCTTTCCCAAGAGTTCTATCAGTTTTAAACCCTTTATTTGAAAAATTTGGGGGAACAACCGGAGGATACGGCTACCAAGAAGAACCTAGTAATTTATACGCTTCCAGTGGCGTTGGTGTAGTTCCAGCAATTTGTTATGAGTCTATTTGGGGCGAATGGGTTGCGAAATCTGTTAATAAAGGTGCTCAGTTTATCGCCATCATTACCAACGACGGTTGGTGGGGGAATACATCTGGTAAGGACCAGCATTTAGATTATGCCCGTTTAAGAGCCATAGAAAACCGAAGGTGGGTTGCTCGTTCTGCCAATACAGGGATTTCGGCTTTTATTAATCAAAGAGGTGATATTGTACAAAAAACCGAGTGGTGGAAAGAGGCTGTAATTAAACAAGAAATCAACTTAAATACTGAGATTACTTTTTACACCGCTAATCAAGATATCATTGTTTTTCCTTTCCTATTAATTGGTGGAATAGGAATAATATTTTTGGTTTTTATTAGGTTTAGAAAAAAGGAAACAGTCTAAAAGATTCAACTTACTTTCCTTAATAAAACGGAAAATTTGTCACGCCATTCTTCGGTTAATTCCTGAAGGTTAACCAAACGTTCTAATTCAGTTTTATTTTTCGGATCGTGGTAACGGATTTTGTTCACCTGCATCACTGAAATCTTTTCTGGATGTGAAGAAAGGTGAATCAGTTGGTCACTCTTTTTTACTGCTCCATCTTTTATAGTTCTGAAATAAAATCCGGTGTATCCTGTTTTTTGACAAAGTAAGGGAAACTGTTTATAGTTATATTTGATGCCAATCATATAGCAAGGACCACGAGGTTCAGAAACTTCAACAATGGCTTCGCCAAATTGATATCGGTCGCCTATATAAACGTTTTCTTCATTTGCGGCTTCCCCTTGTAGGGTTAGGTTTTCTCCGAATGCAGCAAATTCCAAATCAAATCCTAATTCAGATTTCCAATAAGGAAAACGATCTGCATTATAACAGCAAATAGCTTTATCGTTTCCACCATGATGTTTTTTATCTACTACGATATCCCCTTGAAAACCTGTTGCGGTAAGATAAATTTCTGCAGTTGAAATAGGAATTTTATTATAAGCTGTTTTCGCAGATTGATGATCTGAAACCAATAATTCGGCCTTTCCTTGTATATTGATGGATTGTATAATGAGGTCTTTATTCATTTTTATTACGATTGTAATTTGCTTTAAGGATGAAAGTGGATACCGGCCAAGTGGCTAATGCTTGTGCAGTATAAACGGACAGCCTGTTAAAACGCCCAAAATCAAAAAACTAATTTAAAGAAAAATAGTATGACAAATTGTAAAATCAAGGTACCATCTAGATATAAAAAATAGTAATATTCGTTTTTCTCCCATTTTGATTTGAAGATGAGCCAGCTAGCCAATATAATAGTGAAAGAAAGTGCAAAAAAATCGGTGCTAAATCCATTTCCCTGAAAGAGAAAAAGTAAAACGAGGTAAAAAATTAACATTCCTTGGCAAAGTAAATTGGCTTTTTTTTCACCAAAGACTGTGGGAATGGTTTTTAAATGGAAAGTGCTATCCTGAAACATATCGCGGATATCGAAAGGGATGGTAATGGCCACCACAAATAGAAACCGCTTTACGATGAGGATGATAAAATCAGGAGAAGAAATAGTAAATTGGTGGTTTTGTTGCAATTCTAAAATGGGCAAAGCAACCGAACTCAACGCCCAAACTAATGCGATTAAAAATAACTTTAGTCCGGGTACATTCCGCAAACTAACTTTCCTTTTCCCAATTGAAATAATTGGTATAGAATAACCTATAGAAAGAATTCCTAAGAATATGATGAGTATTTGAGACCCTAACGAAAGTAAAAGAAACAATGGAATTAACGAAAGAACTGAGATAATAGTGATGCTGATATTTAGCCTGTAATGACCAAAAATCCACCTTACCCTTTTAAATTTAGATGCGCTATAATCTTTAGGTTTATTGATTAAAATACTGAGGTTGTAGGTGAGTAAGGTAGAAAAAAATAAAAAACCTATAACTAAATAAGATGATTTCTGATTTATTAAATGGTAGGTCACCAAGCCTTGAGCAACTGCCCCCAAAGAAATGAATACGTTACTAAAGAGTAAAAAATCTAAATACTTTTGAAATGCTTTTAACATTTAAATTGTCAGGAATTAGCCTTGTTTCAATTCAAATATCGTGATTTCAGGTAAGATTCCTACCCTGCCGGGGTAACCTAAAAATCCATAACCTACATTTACATACAATTGTTGGCTACCTTGTTTGTATAAACCATCCCATTCTTTGTAAATATATTGAACTGGACTCCATTTTAGGTATTCTGACTCCACGCCAAATTGTGCTCCATGAGTATGACCTGCAAAGCTCATATCTATTTGAGGATATTTCGTTAAAACTTCTGCCCGCCAATGAGATGGATCGTGAGACAACAATAATTTAACAGGTAGATCGTCTGTGTTTTTAATCGCTTCTTCCATCTTTCCGAATTTAGGGAAGCGACCAGAGCCCCAATTTTCGATACCTAAAACACCTATTTCTGCTCCATCAACCTTTAATCTTCGATTTTCATTCATCAATAAATCCCAACCCATTAACTGATGAACTTTTTTTAAGTCTTCCAGATTTTTTAATCGAGTATTTTCGCTTGGCCATTTTTCATAAGTGCCATAATCATGATTTCCGAAAGTGGCATATACGCCAAGAGGCGCTTTAACTTTAGTGAAGATATCCTGATAATCTCTCATCTCTGAAGTTTTACCATTCACTAAATCCCCTGTAAAGAAAATGAAATCAGCCTTTTCTTTCATCAGCATTTCTACTCCACCTTGAACTGCTTTTTTATTGTAGAAACTCCCAGAATGAATATCAGATATTTGCCCTAACCGAATTCCATCAAATTCTTTTGGGAGATTTTTAAAAAAAACCGTTTGCTTCCTCACTCTGTAATCATAAGCGCCAGAAACAATCCCCCAGGTTAAAGACATAAATGGAATAACTGCCACAGCCATTCCACTTTTCACTAAAAACTCTGAACGTGAAATTGAATTTTCGTCTTCTTTTAATTCTTCTTCAGACTTGATCTTTCGTTTGGTCCAAACAAAAAACCTTCTTATATCATCAATAAATAAAATAGGAATAAAAAAGAATTTGGAAACAAAAGTGATGAAAAAAGCAACTAAAATGATGGTTCTGATAGCAATATCCATATTGAAGAATATGCTGATAAAAACACATGAAATTAATAGGATGCTATAGCCCCACCAGATTAACTTAAAGTTATTCTGTTTCTTTGGTGACCATTTTGGATAAATATTGAGAATTGCCTTAGAGATGTAAACATCAAAAAGCAATAACAATATTGTGATCACCGCTAAGGCGATAGTTCTTCCCATTAATTAATACCTATCGTCAAAACCCTCTTCGTCATCCTCAGCAAATTCGGAACTGAACAAGCTGTTGAACATATCTTTAAATTCGAATCCCTTTTCTAAAAATCCTTTACTTACTAAAGAAAATTCAGCTAAACCATGCAATACAAACTCCATGTATAACAACTGTTGGTTGGCACTAATTCTTGGATGAAATTGTTTTACAATTTGCTTTAAGCCGGGAATAGCATCTAACACTTTTTTATACTCTTGGTCAGAAATATCATCCAATAAATTCACCGAATTTCCATTACCAAACCAATTGATGGTTTCGGCATAAGGATTGTCTTTTTTGGCTTTTTTCATCCTTTCCGGATCAGGAAAATAGGTTTGCAATAAAGTTTTGATGGCTTTCCCGATTAAGATATTAGCCACTTTTGCGGGGCCTTCCAACTCCCCTTCATACACCAATTCTATTTTTCCGGTAATAGCAGGAATCACTCCTAAGAAATCGCTGATGCGAACAAATGTAGATTTATCACCGTTGATTAACATTCTACGTTCGGCATGAGAGATTAAATTCTCATATGCAGAAATCGTTAAACGGGCAGAAACTCCAGATTTTTTGTCTATGTATTCAGAACTCCTCGCTTCAAATGCAATCTGTTCAATTAAATCTTTTACTAAACCATCTGCTTCAACCACTTTTTGATCTTGAGTAATTGCTGCTTCTTGTTGGGTGATTTTTCTAGAAATAGCAACAGATTTTGGATAGTGTGTTAAAATCTGACTTTCAATTCTGTCTTTTAATGGCGTTACAATAGAACCACGGTTGGTGTAATCCTCAGGATTTGCAGTAAAAACAAACTGAACGTCTAAAGGCAACCGCAACTTAAATCCACGAATCTGAATATCACGTTCTTGCAAAATATTAAATAAAGCTACCTGAATACGAGCTTGCAAATCGGGCAACTCATTAATTACGAAAATACTTCTATGTGCTCTTGGAATCAAACCAAAATGAATTACTCGTTCATCAGAATAATTAAGTTTTTGTGTCGCTGCTTTTATTGGATCCACGTCACCAATTAAATCGGCAACTGTTACATCTGGTGTTGCTAATTTCTCGGTATACCTATCGCTTCTATGCCACCAAGCAATTGGAGTTTCGTCACCATGAATTTCAATGGCATTTTTACCAAACCACGAAATTGGATTCAAAGGATCGTCATATAATTCAGATCCTTCTATATATGGCACATATTCATCTAATAAATTCACCATTAATCGGGCAATTCTTGTTTTCGCCTGTCCACGTAAACCCAATAGTAAAATATTGTGTCGGCTTAGAATTGCTGTTTGCAAATCAGGCATTACGGTGTCTTCGAAACCGATAATTCCTTCAAAACCTAACTCTTTATCTTTTAATCTTCTAATCAGATTCTCTCTCAGTTCTTCTTTAATAGAACGACTTTTATATCCTGATTTCTTTAATTCTCCTAGTGTCTTTATCATGTGGTTTGTTAGTTGTTAGATGGTTAGTTTGTTAGTCATTTTCAAATTGACAAATTTTCAAATCGACTCATCGAACGGTTTTTCTTCTGTTTTTAATATAATCTTCAAATATGTATTCACCCAGTCCTTTTAAAGAGCTGTAAAATGCTCTTCCACCATTCACTTCGGTAAACTTTCTAACAAATTGCTGCAAATAAGGATCGCGGGCAATCATAAAAGTGGTGATTGGAATGTTCAATTTTTTACATTGTGCCGCCATGGTCAAGGTTTTATTGACTACCTTTTTATCCAAACCCACACTATTTTTGTAATATTTTAATCCTTCTTTCAAACAGGTTGGCTTCCCATCCGTAATCATAAAAATTTGCTTGTTATGGGTTTTTCTGCGACGTAAAATATCAGTTGCTAGCTCTAAACCAGCATAGGTATTGGTATGGTAAGGTCCAACTTGCAGATATGGCAAATCTTTCACTGTAATTGGCCAAGCGTCGTTTCCAAAAACTACAATGTCTAAAGTGTCTTTTGGATATTTTGTCTTAATTAACTCGGCCAAAGCCATTGCCACTTTTTTGGCTGGGGTAATTCTATCCTCACCATATAAAATCATAGAGTGGGAAATATCAATCATCAAGACGGTAGAAGTTAACGTTTTGTAATCTCTCTCTTCTACTTCTAAATCACGTTCTGTCATCATAAAATCGCCAATACCATGATTGACTTGGGCATTTTGAATAGATGCTGTCATGTCAATTTGATCTAAACTATCACCAAATTGATATTCTCTCCTATCCGCATTCTTTTCTTCTCCTGTTCCACTTTGTGGAGCGTTATGATTACCCTTCCCTGATTTTTTTAGTTTTCCAAAAATCTCTTCCAAAGCCGATTGGCGAATAGTCTGCTCAGTTTTAGCTGTAATATTAAAACCACCTTTCGGATCATCGCTACTCAGATATCCCTTATTCTTTAAATCCTCAATAAAATCCCCCATTCCATAATCATCCTTGGTGATATTATGCTGTTTATCCAACTCGTTCATCCACGACAAAGCCTCATTAGCATCGCCTGCAGTATAATTCAACAACTCTAAAAACAGTTTCAACAATTCATCAAAACCACCATTAGGTAACTCATTGGGGATATATTTAGAAAATCCGTAACCTCTCATTTGCTGTTTTTCTTCTTTCTTAACGTACGGCTAATTTAAAAGTTTGTATTGGGCAAAACTCTTTTCTTAGGTTAAATGCCTGTCATTTTATTTTTAGGTAAAAATTCGAAAGTGAAAAGTTTAAAGATTCTTTGGGCATTTAAACACGCTTTCCGCTCATACTCCACAAGGCCTTAGTCACTAAGCCGGTATCCCTGCATGTCTGCCAGGCGCTTCAATCGTTAACGCATCTTGTAAAACGGTTAAAAAATCTTAGATTGCATCATGAAAAAAATTATTCTTTTTACCACTTTATTGTTCATCAGCTTTACAAGCTTTTCTCAAGAAAAAGAAATCAAAGCTTTATTAGAAAAACAACGTTTAGACTGGAACACAGGAGATGTTACAGCCTATATGCAAGGTTATTGGAAATCTGATTCCTTACTTTTTGTTAGTACAAGTGGCATAGACTATGGTTGGCAAAAAACATTAGAAGCCTATCAGAAATTTTATCCAAATAAGGCAACAATGGGATATTTAACCTTTGATATCAAAAAAATCAAAATGATTGATGAAACCCATGCATTTGTTTTAGGTACATGGAACATAAAAACAGAAAAAGATAATCCACAAGGATATTTCACCTTATTACTTGAAAAATTTAAAGATGGATGGAAAGTAGTAGTAGACCATACTAGTTAAGATTCAACCTATTGAAAAAGGTAGTTAAATGCATAATTATACTTTTAAAAGCATAAAAAAAGCCTCGACTGAAAATCGAGGCTTTATCATCGTATTTAATTCTGAAATTATTTTGGAGTAACCACG
>JACMOI010000050.1 GCA_014378105.1 Pseudopedobacter sp. | reverse complement strand
TTGATAATGTAATCTCTTCAGCTATTGATGCTGCGCATATATCAAAATTAAAATTTGTGAGTGCCATTTTAATTCATTTAAAGAATAAAAGAATCGAGATAAAAGCATTGGTATTAGAACATCAAACATTTTTAACCTCTCTTTTGGCAAAACCTGGAAAAATGATTGGCTTAGAACTTCTAGATAAAAATACTTTAATTATGGATGAAGTAAAAGCTTTATTTAAAGAATCTAAACTTGCTAAGAAAGAATTATATCAATTGATTGAAGAGGTGATTGATCAACAGAAAAAGTCACATCTACTTAAGGGATCATCATCAAATAGATAAGCTTATTATTTATTAAAATATCAAATATAAAAAATGGTCATTAAATCAGTTTTAGAACAATTGGCGGATCAAGATAGTAATCACCCGAGTATCAAAATACTTAAAAAAGGGAAGGGCTACAAATTAATTGTATTAGGCTTTAAAAAAGGAATGATTTTGAAAGAACATTCAACGCCTATTTCTGCTAAAATAGTCGTAATAGAGGGTAAAGTGAATTATAAAGAAGTAAATAGTGTTGTAGTATTAGATAAATTTGAAGAGCTAGATATTCCTATAAATGTGATTCATGCTGTGGAAGCTTTGGAAGATAGCATTTGCCTTTTGATACAAGGAGTATAGTTGTATGAATTAAGAACTGCAAAAATTTAAACGTTCTTAAATCTTTTGTAAATAAAAAAAGCCCTTAGTCGGGCTTTTTTTATTTAGTGCGGAGAGTGGGGGATTCGAACCCGCGGACCTGTAACAGTCAACAGTTTTCAAGACTGCCGCAATCGACCACTCTGCCAACTCTCCGCCGCAAAAGTACGAAAGGGAACGATTCTTACAAATAAAAAATTAAAATCTTTATCAATTTTATTGTTTCACTCCTGTAAAGGATTAATCATCAGAATATTAAATTTTCAAAAAAATTCAATTTGATTTAAAATATATCTCTTTTTACAAGTGGACTGGGTTATTAAATATCAAATTCATAAATTAAAAAGGCTAAACTTAGAAAATAGTCCGAAATCGTTTTCAGTCTTTTTTATTCATTTATTTGCTTAAAACTAAAGATTAGTGTAATTTTCACACACCATGACAAAGCTTAGTTCACAACCAAACTCAAAAGAAACTATATTTAAAAATGAGGTCACTACCAAATTTGATCTTTATAATAGTCTTTTCCTCACTTTACCATTTTACAGTGTTAAAAATACTGGTTTAGCTTTACCTTATTTCTTTAGCCACTGTGAAGAGGGTATAGAGGAGCATTTAAATCCGGAAGAAATCATTTCTTCTTTTTTTACCAAGCAAAAAGGATTAACTGATCAGCAGGAGTTGATAGATCTTTTATTCCGTTTTATCCAATATATAGAGCGTCAAGTCGTATTATTTGATGCAGTAGAAGATGCAGCGTTCTCTAAAATAACACCACAGGAAGAGGCTAATTCTTTAAGTAACTTGATGAATAAAGCCTTAGAGGATGAAAATTTATATAAAAAAATTCAGGATGCTTTACGTGAATTTAAATTAAGATTGGTACTTACCGCCCATCCAACTCAGTTTTATCCTGGTCCAGTTTTGGGCATCATGACGGATTTAACAGAAGCGATTAAAGAAAATGATGTAAATGCTATTAATTTACTTTTACAGCAGTTAGGCAAAACGCCATTTTTCAAAAAGAAAAAACCTACTCCAGTTGATGAAGCAGTTAGTTTAAACTGGTATTTAGAAAATATACTCTATCAAACCGCTTCTAAAGTTCATAACAATTTAGAGGAGGTGTTTAAGTTAGATTTAGGTAACCACTGTTTAATTGAATTGGGTTTTTGGCCAGGTGGAGATAGAGACGGTAACCCATTTGTAACTTCAGATACGACTAGGCAAGTTTCTTCCTTTTTAAGAAAAGCACTTTTTAGATGTTACTACCGCGATTTCAAGAATATGAAACGTAGGGTAACTTTTAACGGGGTAGAAAAATACATGGATTTACTGGAGCAAATGATTTATAAAAATGCTTTTGATTCCCATCCTGATGAAAAGAATATCAAAGAAGAGTTATTAGATAATTTAAGAAATATCAAAAGAGTTTTAGCTGATTATCATGATGGTTTATTCATCGATATTGTGGAAGATATGATATGGAAAGTAAAGCTTTATGGTTGTTATTTTGCTTCTTTAGATATCAGACAAGATAGCCGAGTACTTAGAAATATTTTCGAAGAATGCATAAGTGATTCAGAAATTCAATTTTTGATTTCTAAAGAGTATTTATCCCTATCAGAAAAGGAAAAAATTGATTTTATCCCTCTTAAACAATCAAATATAAAGAACTATAAAAGTTTTGCTGATTTAAGTCAGGATAGCTTAAATGTAATCCATTTGATCAAAGAAATACAAGCAAAAAACGGAAAAAGAGCTTGTCATCGTTTCATTATTTCTAATTGCCAAAGAGCTTCGGATGTTTTGCAATTAATGCAGTTGTTCTTGTGGTGCGGTTGGGATATAGAAGAGCTAGATATTGACTTTGTTCCCTTATTTGAAACCATAGATGATTTAAAGGTTGCAGATGAGATCATGCAAAGCTTGTATCAACACCCAATTTATCAAAAGCATTTAGAACGTCGTAAAAACCGTCAGGTGATTATGTTGGGTTTCTCTGACAGCACTAAAGATGGCGGTTATCTGATGGCTAATTGGTCTATATATGATGCAAAATCAAGATTAACCAGCACATCAAGAGAAAATGGCATTGAATTGGCATTTTTTGATGGGAGAGGGGGTCCACCAGCAAGAGGGGGAGGTAAAACACAGAAATTCTACGGGTCATTTGGTAAAGATGTAGCCAATAAGCAAATCCAAATTACAGTACAAGGGCAAACTATCAGTTCACACTATGGAACTTTTGAAAGCTCGACCAATAATATGGAGCAATTAATACATGCTGGAATTAGTTCTGCATTAGAAAAACAAGATAAAGACACAATGGATGCTGATGAAAAGGATATTTTTAGCAATATGGCCGCTGCAAGCTATGATGCATTTATGGCGTTAAGAACGCATCCTTTATTTTTGAAGTTCTTAGAAGTGCAAAGTCCTTTAAAAATGCTTTCGCAGATAAACATCAGTAG
The DNA here is from genome assembly GCA_014378105.1 of Pseudopedobacter sp. Lineage (GTDB taxonomy): Bacteria > Bacteroidota > Bacteroidia > Sphingobacteriales > Sphingobacteriaceae > Pseudopedobacter. The sequence goes on along the minus strand of JACMOI010000050.1, from coordinate 18,647 downwards.
TCGACCAGTAAAAAGAAATTCAGACAGCGAATTAAAACTAGAAGATTTACGAGCCATTAGCTTTGTAACCTCGTGGGGGCAGTTGAAACAAAATATTCCAGGTTTTTACGGAGTAGGAACGGCTTTAAAGAAAATTAAAGAAGATAACAGATGGATAGAGGCCAAAGAGCTTTACAAAAACTCGGGATTCTTTAAAACGGTGATTGATAACTGTATGATGTCTATGACCAAAGCTGATTTTAGGTTAACTGCTTATTTAGCTGAGGATAAAACTTTTGGGGCTTTTTGGAAAATGTTAAAAGCTGAATTTGACTTAACACAGCAGTTAATTCTAGAGTTAACCAACACCAACGTTTTAATGGAAAAATACCCAAGCGAGCGCCAGTCTATTTTAGTAAGAGAAAAAATTACTTTACCATTAGTGATAATTCAACGCTATGCAATTATTAAATCTTTAGAAGCTAAAACTACCGACGCTGAAAAGATAATTTATAATAAGCTAATTCTGAGAACGCTCTACGGAATTGTAAATGCAGCAAGAAACTCGGCATAAGAAAACCTAATCTATTATTAAATAAAAGGCCTCCTTAAAATATTTTAAGGAGGCCTTTCTATGATGCTTTTAATAATTATTTAAAATCTTCGGCGCTAACTTCACTATTTAATTTGAGGTCAGTCACTTTCATTTCAATAACTTGTTGTTGTCCACCTGCCGAAACGATAGTTGTTAAAGCATAAGGATACATGATATTTCCTACTTTTCTATAGTCGCTGTAATCATTGGTATTATTTACAAGTCCTGTTACTTCTTCTGTTCTTAATAAGAATTTAGATTTTACATCATAATATTCGGTTTTTACTTTCCCGGTAGGGTAGGTTACCATTACTTTATAAGCGTCGCTTCCGTTTACTTTTTCAACTCCTTTAACTTCTGACTTAAAAGCTGGATTTTTAAAGTAATCTAATTGCTCAAATAAACTGGTAATCGCACTCTTTTCTTTGATCTCCTCAGCAGTCATATCTTTCTTATTCCCCATTTGTGCTTGATATCCTGTGCTGCCATTGAATACACTCTTCATCACAGTATTTCCATTCATAGTTACTTCCATCAATTCCATGTTTGGAGACATTGTTTTCAAGCTGGCATTTAACGACATACCTTGCATACCCATTGTCATGGTGGCTTTTATAGATTTTACTTTCTGTAATTCTGCCTCACCGCCCATAACTGTTACATAGGCTTTAAAAATTTCTGGTGCGGTAACATTTACAGAAGAGGTACTTTCTTTAACTGCTTCGGCGAATTTATCATACATCATTACTGGATAGGATAATTTTTTAAGGCCATCCAGCATTTGAGAAGTATTTCCCACCACTATAATTCTAGTGTTTTTTGCATTGAAATACTTTTGAGCTACTCTTTGAATGTCTTCTTTATTTACCGCATTTATTTTTTGAAGATAAGTTCTGTAGAAATCTTTTGGTAGTTCGTTAATTAATATATTTCTAGCAAAAGTGGCTATACGTGAAGTATTTTCCATTCCTAAAGCAAAAGAACCATTGTAAAGGGCTTTCGCTGTCGCCAACTCTTCATCGCTTACCTTGGTATTTCTTAAACTTTCAATCTCGTTGATAAACTCCACCACTGCACTATCTGTTTTGGCGCTTCTTACAGAAGCTGAGGCAGAGAAAGTACTTTGGTAACGTCCAGCTCCAGTGTTAGAATAAGCACCGTAGGTAAAACCGTGTTTCTCTCTTAAATTATTAAATAAACGACTTTCTGAACCACCTCCTAATATTTGATTGGCCAATAAAACAGCAAAATAATCAGGATCACTCAGTTTAAGATCTACCAGATTAGTTACCGTTATTTCAGACTGCACTGCATTAGACATATCAACTACATCAATCTCTGTTTTTGCAGGATTAGAAACTTTAGCCAAAATAGGTAAGGTTAATGGGCTACCTTTCCAGTTGCCTAAAAGACTTTCTGCTAATTTTTTTGCATCTACAGGTTTGATATCACCAATGATGGTTAAGTAAGTGCGGGAAGGCGTAATATATTTACTGTAGGCTGTCTTTACATCAGCTAAAGTTAAGTTATTGATGCTTTCCTCTGTAACAAACTCTCCATTAGGATGATTAATGCCATAACTTAAGGCACTGATTACTCTTCCAGAAACTGCTTTAACATTTTTAGCATCGCTTTTTATTCCTGTAATAGTTTGAGACTTCAATTTATCAAATGACTCTTGTGGCATCGAAGGATTTTTCAGTCCGTCAGCCATCAGCTTAAAAGCTTCAGTGAAATAACGCGTTAATGATGATGCATTACCACCGCTGCTAGACAAACTCACATCGGCACCAATACGATCTACAGCCTCGTCGAATTCAGCTTTAGACATAGTAGTCGTACCTTCATTCAGCATCTGTCCCATCATGCTCATAACACCTGCTTTTTTACCTTCGGTAATCGGTCCGGCATCAATAAATAAACTGGCAGAAACTTTAGGTAGTTTGTGATCTTCAACCACTAAAAGCGTAATTCCGTTAGCTAATTTATAGGATACAGGATCTGGTATAGTAATAATAGGCGCTGGTCCTGGCGTTGGTTGTTTTGTTCTATCAATAGTGATTTGCGCACTTGCCTGGTAACAGATAAAAGAGGCAATGGCAAAACTTAAAATCTTTTTCATATTTGAATATTTAATTGCTTAAACAGCATATTTAAAACTTGATCAATTTGCGTTTATTGTTTGCCAGCTGGTTTCGGTAAATAATACAATACCAATCTAGAATTTGGCTGTAGATATTTTTTTGCTACTGCTCTGATATCTTCACGTGTAATCTTTCTGATTTCATCTAATTCTTCATTCACATGCCCAGTATCTTTATTATAGAAAGTATAGCCATTCGCTAAGTTTTCTGCAACACCCAACATTTTTGAATTAGCAGTCACATAATTACTCTCAAACTGATTCTGAATCTTTTTATATTCTTCTTCAGTGATCAGATTTGTCTGTAGCTTATTTACTTCTTCATCTATATCAGTCAATAAAGTATTTAAAGGCGTACTACCATTTGGCAATGCATACGTGATATAAGCACCATAATCTTCTAGTACATAATTAATAGCTCCAACTTGTAAGGCGTTTTTCTTTTCATCTACCATTTTCTTATAAAGCTTAGAACTTGCCCCACCTGATAGGATAGAGGAGATCATCTCCAAAGTTGTGGCATCTTTACTGGTACGACCAGGAATACGATATGCGGCCATAATTGCCGGAAGCTGAATATTTGCATCGTAAGCAGTATCAACCATTGGTTTGGTGATAGGATCTTCTATAATCTTTTTATAATTAATAGGTTCTCCTTTTGGTATTGCAGCAAAATAAGCATTCACCATCTCTTTCGTTTTGGCAACATCAATATCTCCTGCAATGGATAATACCGCATTGTTAGGAATATAATATTTATGAAAAAATGCTTTGAATTCATCCAATTTCGCAGCATCCAAATCATCCATTGAGCCTATAGTTTGCCAAGTATAGGGATGCTTAGTAAACAACCTTTTAAAAATTTCTTCTGCAAAATGACCATAAGGCTGATTGTCTATTCTCAGCCTCTTTTCTTCTTTAACTACTTCATTTTGAGTTTTCACACCAACCTCATTAATAACAGGATGAAACATACGCTCACTTTCTAACCATAATCCTAATTTTAATTGATTGGATGGAAATACTTCATAGTAAAAAGTCCTGTCTTGAGTGGTGTTGGCATTGTTTTGTCCACCATTGCTAGAGACAATTTTCATGAATTCGCCCCTTTTGATATTTTCTGATCCTTCGAACAATAGATGTTCAAAGAAATGGGCGAAACCTGTTCGGTTGGTCAACTCATTTTTAGAACCCACATGGTACATCACAGAAACAGCAACTACAGGTGCGGAGTTGTCTTGATGAAGCACCACATGTAATCCGTTAGGAAGATCGTATTCAGTAAATTCTACTTTTTGGGCCATAGCAGTGGTAGAGATACCACCTAAAAGTAAAAAGGCGTAAATAAAACGTTTTTGATTTAACATCATAAATTGATTTTTGATTAATAAATGTATTAGATAGTAGACTATTTTAAGATGTTACAAATTATAAAAAAAAATTAGAATTGAATAATAATTAAATAAAAAATTCTAAAAATCTAATGGTGCCTATTTGGAACTGAACAAACACTTTTGGTTCGGTTAACATGGCCGTTAAGCTCTATTCGGCTATCTATAGCAGTAACCTTGATTTAGACATGTTGGGTGGGAGGGAACATTTTCAAATCAAATACTTACGGATCAACGAAAAGTTTCGAAAGGAAGTTCCTTACTTTCCGTAGGAATAGAATTTCGATGATGCAAGTCTCGATTAAAGCAAGTCCATAATTACTTAAACCTTTGTTAAAGCTGTTGAAATATATCCGATACTTTTAAGACTTCCTATTATGCAGAAGCGGAAAGACTTTAAGAAAAAAAATCTTAATATAGAAGGTACGTTAAAGCATTTTAAATCATTGATAATTAACTTTAAATACTACTTAACATAATATTAATTATAAGACATTTGATGTAGGATAGTTTTGACATAAAAAATCCTACATTACTTATTAAAATGATGTAGGATAAATTATATGACTTACAGTAAGTTATCTAATATTAAACTCGCTTAACTTTGACAGCATTCAAACCTTTCATTCCTTTTTCTAATTCAAAAGTAACAGAGTCGCCTTCGCGAATGTCATCAATTAAACCATTTACATGAACGAAATATTTTTCTTGCGTTCCAATTTCTTTAATAAATCCAAATCCTTTAGCATCGTTAAAGAAATCTACTTTACCTTTTTTAGGTAATGTCAAATCTTCTTCCTCTTGCTTAGGCGTTCCAATTTCAATAAAGCTTACGTCTTGTTCTAAAGCCTTTTTCTTTTTGATTGGGTCTGGTGGCGTATCTGTAATATTTCCATATTCATCTACATATGCCATCATATTTTCCAAAGTGCCATCAGAAGAATTTTCCTTACGTTCTTCTTTTTTCTGCTGCTTTTCTTGACGCTTTTTTAAGCGTTTTTTTTCATTTTCTTTTTTACTGAAAGTTTCCTGTGATCTTCCCATTCGTGTTTTTAAATCGTTATTAAATATGTTTTTTTATCACAGAAAAATCGAATTCAGTAGATTTTATAATTCATTAAAAAATGAGTTAAACTCTGAGAACCAATAATGAGCAGGTTTTATTAATAAGTAATTATGAATAAATACGCATTAAATGCGTTGCTCTAGAAGGATTTTGCTGCGAAATATTTGCAAATATAGCATAAATCAACTCAGAAAAGTGTTTTTCGAAATTAATTATTATATAGTGACTTATTTATATCTTTTCAAACTCGATGTGTAGCTCCCTTTCTAATTCTTTGATTTTTTCCAGCTCTGAAGGTGCAACAAAAGCCAAAGAAAGTCCTTTTTTACCTGCTCTAGCAGTTCTTCCGCTTCTATGAGTATAATATGCAGTTTGGTCTGGTAACTGATAATGTAATACATAGGAAAGGTTTTCTACATCAATTCCCCGAGCCGAAATATCTGTAGCTATCAAAATTTGTAGTCTTTTACTCTTAAATAAGCGCATTACGCGGTCTCTATCTCGTTGTCCCAAATCACCATGAATCGCTTCGGCTAAAACATTTTTTGCTATTAATTGCTGAGCCAGCGTTTGTGCATTTGCTTTGGTTCGGCAAAATATAATGCCTCTGTCATCTTGGCGATCTTTAATAAAACGTGTTAGATCATTGACTTTATCCTTTAAATCACTAATAATGTATTGGTGTTGAATGGATTGATTGATCACTTTTTCTTGGTTGACTTCAATTTTAAAAGCATCATCAGCCATAAATTCAGTAATAATCTCTTGAATACCTGCTGGCATGGTTGCAGAAAACAACCAAGTATGACTTTTACCCATCGTATAGCTTAAAATCTTGTCTATATCTGCTTTAAAGCCCATACTTAACATTTCATCGGCTTCATCCAAAACAACTGTTTTAACTTGCTCTAAATTGATGGCATTTCTTTCTAATAAATCTATCAATCTTCCGGGCGTAGCCACCACAATTTGTGTTGGGCGTTTTAATTTCCCAATCTGGATATCTATTTTCTCGCCACCATAAACAGCTACAGTAAAGATTTTTAAATCAGAGTATTTGGTGAATTTGAATAATTGTTTGGCTATTTGTTGCGCCAGCTCACGAGTTGGACAAATAACCACTGCTTGTATCTGTCTATTATCTTGGCTAACGCGATGTAATAATGGTAAACCAAATGCTGCCGTTTTACCAGTACCAGTTTGGGCTTGACCTATAAAGTCAGTTCCTTGATTAATTAGGAAAGGAATTGCTTTTTCTTGAATCTCCGTTGGAGTGATGATATTATTTTCTGTTAATGCTTGTTGAAATGCAATAGAAACGCCTAAATCCTGAAAAGTGCTCAATATATTTATTTTTTATGAGGCACAAAGATAAGCTTTTAATAAAAGGAAAAATTAAACTGCTATTTTTACTTTCAGTTTTACGATGAAAAAGCCCTTAGAAGATTTTAAAAATTTCATTTATACCCAATACTTTTCTGATGGGATTAAAGTTACTTTGGGCGTACTTCTCCCCTCTTTAATTTTCTTTCCATTAAACCTTTTAGAAATTGGCCTTACACTTTCCTTAGGTGCTTTATGTGTAAGTATTGCTGATAGCCCAGGACCATGGGCGCACCGAAAAAACGGGATGCTCTATACTAATTTATTCATTTTTTTGACGGCTATTCTAACCGCTCTTTTAAATAAAAGTGAGCTATTATTATCGATTGAGATTTTTAGTCTCTGTTTTTTATTTTCCATGTTTAACGTATATGGCGCAAGAGCAGCTTCAGTTGGAACGGCGGCACTTTTAATCATGATTTTAAATATTAATCCTGATAGAACATCTCTAAAGCTATTTGAACATGCTTTTTTAATTTTAACTGGTGGCATTTGGTACTTTCTTTTAAGTACCATTTTTTCAACACTAAGACCTTATAGATATGCGCAACAAACTTTAGGTGAATGTATTGGAGAGATTGCTAAATATATGGAATTAAGGGCTAGATTCTATAATGAGAAAATATCAGTAGCCGATAATTTCAAGGATTTAGTGGATCAGCAAATAAAAGTGAACCAGTTATTAGACAATACCCGTGAGGCATTATTTAAAACCCGTAAATTTTTGAACGAATCTAGCAATGCTGGTCGATTAATGATTTTGATTTTTGTAGATATGGTGGATGTTTTCGAAAAAACCATGGCCACACAAAACGATTATGAAAGTATCAGATCTAAGTATCAAGACAAAGATATTTTGCCTTCTTTCGCCAATATTATCGAAAAACTAGCTACAGAGATTAATTATATCGGTTTTTGTTTGATACACCAGGAAAAGCCTTCTAAAAAAGTAATCTTTCTAACGGATTTAGAGGAGCTAAAAGCTAAAATTGACCATATTGAAAAAGAGGGCGAAAGTGTTTTTATACTAAAGAAAATACTCATCAATTTAAGAAGTATTTATCATCAAACTGATGATATCCTGCATTATTTTGGTAAAGAAACAAAGGATTTAAAAACTACTTCCTCACCTACCGAGTTGTCAAAATTCGTCAACCATCAAGTGTTCGATTTCGAAGTGTTTAAAAATAATCTAAATTTAAAATCGAGTGTATTTAAATTTTCGTTAAGGCTGGCAATTGTATGTATAATAGGCTTTTATGTTGGAAAATTATTCTCTTTAGGTCATCATAGCTATTGGATATTGTTGACTATTCTGGTGATCATGAAACCTGACTTTAGTAATACCAAAACAAGATATTTTGAAAGAGTTTTAGGGACTATTATTGGAGGAGTTATTGGTGGATTGATTTTGATGTTCATTCAAGATGAAACCATAAAGTTCTTATTGCTCATTTTCTTTATGTTGATGACTTACAGCTTAATCAGGATTAAATATTTGATAGCGGTAATTTTCATGACTCCCTTTATACTCATCTTGTTTAGTTTTATCAATGCCGCAAATAATACTACGATTATCGCTCAAGAGCGGATTATAGATACTTTGATAGGTTCATTTCTAGCTATTATCTTTAGTTATCTCATTCTACCAGAATGGGCATCAGCAAAATTAAAGACTAATCTTTCACAAACTGTAAAAGCTAACCTTAATTATTTAGAGCATATCGTTTTGCGTCAATCGTTATTACCAATAACTGAGACGGAATATAAACTAGCTAGAAAAGACGTTTATGTAACCACAGCTAACATGGCAGGTGCCTTTCAACGAATGATGAACGAGCCTAAAAGTAAGCAGCAGCATCATAGCGAAATACACAAATTTGTAGTCTTAAACCACATCCTCTCTTCGTATTTAGCTCAATTATCAAGTTATTTCAAAGAAAGTAAGGTACAAATTGATCAAAAACAGCTTAGGTTAATTAGAAAAATTAGATTTTATCTAGAAGAATCTATAAAGAGTGTCAATGATCAAGAAAGCGGTACAGATAATAAACTGCATATTCAGCTTTCTAATGACTCTTCAGATGAGCAGGTGACCGAACAATTAGAGCTCATCACCAAACTCTCTTCAGAAATTGCTAAAATCAGCGAAAAGTTGGCCGACTAAACTTTTTTAGGAGGCAAATCGAAAGCAACTGCTTCATGCTCAAAATGTCCTTTGTGAGAACCATCGCAAAATGGCTTGTTCTGAGATAATCCACAACGACAAATAGATACAATATCTCGTCCTTGTAAATTATATACGTTTCCGTCTTTATCTACAATTTCAAAATCCCCATGTACTTTTAATGATCCGTTGTTATTTACGGTAAGTTTTGTTTTAGACATAATTTTAATTTTGTACGAAAATAGGAAAATGGATGGGAAGCAACAAGGGCAATGTAAGTTCCGGTTTTACATGCATAAAGCTACAGTTGTTGATGATGACTTTAATAAATCATCAACTCTCCTCTTTATAATACAAAGTAATATACTTCATGCCTTTGCCGTCATCAAAACCTTGATCTAACAAACTTCTGTCTCCGTGAATGTACACATGGAAGTTCTTATCCAATTTTAAAACTGATTTATAACTCGCTTTCTGTTTCATCACCGCCTGACCAGATATTTCGAAACCCTTACTCAAAGGCGCATCAAATTCCTGTTCGTAGTTTTGTACCATCGATTTAAAGGAGCTGGCGGCAGTTTCATTCCCAATCACTTCATTAGAAAACTCCTCGAAATCGAAAGTTTCCTTCTCTTTAAAGTATTTCATGGATTTATTGAGCAAATCTATTTTATCAGGTTTAGATATTTCGAAATCATCATCAATTTTATCATTCACAAAGTTTTTATACAATCCCAATACATTGGAAGTCTGATTAAAACTGTCGTTTCTAATCCTTAATTTCAAGAAATCGTCTTTCCAATACACCGCTGCATCTTGTGTTTTATTGGTTTGATCTATCACCACTACTTTATAACCTTCTTCGCTTTCTGTATTGATGATTAAACAACCTTTGTCCAATTTTTGAATGTTGATGGCTTCTTGCTCGTAAGTCAGGTTAAAACCTCCAGCATCAGGATATACCTTTAAATAGGTTTCCTTGGTCTCTGATTTAAAAATCCCTAAAGCTTGGTGCAACTCCCCTTCTATTTGAACCTCGTCAAACAAAGCCACATATACCTCTCCTGATTTAATCTTTGGATGCGTAGAAACATCGTACAAATGACGCGTCAATTGCTGACTGATATCATGGAAGTTATTTGGGTTCTCGAAACACTTTTTAGCAAAGTGGTAAACCTCATTTAGTTCTAAATCATTACTGGAATGCATCAATCGATAAACTTCATTCACCTTTTCGAAAGGTTTCAGGAAATAAGTCAGCAATAAATTTTTCAGCAAATCATCATGAATGCTTAAAGGTGCATCAGACAGGATAAAGTATTCGTCCTGAGATTTGTTGCCGGCTTTATGTACTGATAGTTGCGCTAAAGAAGCTTCAAAAGAAGAAATCATGTCGCAAAAATAAAGGAATTATAGGATCTGTTGGTTATTTTAAAAATTAATTCGTGATGTTTGTTTCACAGATTGCTGAATAAAAGTGCTGATCACCATCAGCTATAAAAATAAATCCATGTCGAATATAAAAGCCGAAGTTTGGTTACGCGGTCCTTTACCGCAGTATCCTGCTTTATTACAACCCGTTGCCCATGCCTTGTTACAGGCCAGAGAAGAGCTAGCCGAATTGATGATCGGTTTTCCGGAAGATTTACTGTTCGAACGTTTATCCGGATTAGCCTCTCCCGCTTTTCATTTACAACATTTAACAGGTGTATTGGATCGCCTTTTTACTTATGCCCGTCAAGAAACTTTAACGGATGTACAATTGCTTTATCTAAAAAAAGAAAAGGATTGGGATAAAGACCTCAGTATAGAAAAGTTAGTCGCTCAATTTGATTTACAAGTAGATACTGCATTGCTGCAATTGGCTAAAACAGCTATAAATGAACTGACTGAAATACGTTGGGTAGGTCGCGACAAAATACCTAGTACTTTAATAGGTATTTATACCCATGCGGCAGAACATACCATGCGACATATTGGGCAGTTATTGGTTACGGTTAAAGTATTGAAAGGCAAACGATAAGACATTCGAATTTAAAAATGAATTGAACGTGTGTTTGGCACATAACAAATTATTTTCAATCTTATCCGTAACTGTCTGTAGCGTTGAGTATAGCGATCTCTACAGATTGGCAAATGAAAAAGAGTCTTCAGACTCTTGTCTATTCTTTAATCCTTAGTCACGCTTCGCTTAAGACTAAGGACAGGTGGGGTACTTAATTAAAGACAAAAACGATTTGGTTGGAAAGGAACAACAAACCAAGACGAGATTAAGCTTTAGTCTTTTCAATCATGTGATTGATTACATGACTATGTTGATTCTGTGGACTAAACATGATGATTTCTGCATCTGCATTCACCAAAACATTATGCCCGGATGGCCAATAAAACAAATCATTAGCGTTTACAGTTTCATGAATGCCTTTAGCATCGGTTGTGGTAAGTTGGCCGCTCAAAAGATATCCCCAATGAGGACACTGGCACAAATTTCCTTCGAGTCCGATGAATAATGGAGTGGTATCTACTCCGGCAGAAAGACTAAAATATTCAGCACTTATTTTACCTAACCCAGTGGCATCACCAAAATTGATTTGCTGACGGATTACAGCACCTGGGATTGCCATTTTAACTACAATATTTTCTTTTGCAATTTTCATTTTTATTGATTTAAGTTATTAAACATTAATAAATTAATATTATCAAAGGTAATACACTAAAAAATCAATGAGTAGCACATTTAGGTTTATAAAGTGAACATTTGGTTCAATATTCACTATTTTCAAATAATGATGGTATGAGATTACGATTTAATATAATCGGAAGGTAGAAGATCAAATCTTCGCTGAAAACACTTTGAGAAATAAGATTGACTATTAAATCCTGTTTCAAATGCGATTTCTGAAATGGTATACATTTTTTGATTTACAAATTCCAACGCCCTGTTTAGACGATATTCCTTAATAAAATTATTTGGTGATTTTCCGGTTAGAGATAATATTTTTCGATACACCTGTGTTTTACTCATTCCCAATGGAACATCAAAGTCATCAACTTTTAATTCAGGGTTATGCCATTCACTTTCTACAAAATCGATTAGTGTATCTAAAGCGTTTTCTTCTGAAGTAGTTAAGGTGTGTATTGTATCGTTGTCGAAGGGTGTATTTAAGTTCTCTGTAATAAATAAATCATGAACTTCGGAAGAAACCACAATATTGGTTTTATCAATAAAGCAAAGTCGATTAGCAAATTTAATGGTATCCTCAAAAAAAGTCTTGTTTGCTACTACAGGCATTCCTGTGGCTATTCCAATGTTAATTTCAATATTTGAATTGTACAATACTTCTATTGTTTTTGTAAGTAAGGTTTTTAACTCAAATGCGCACAAAACTGATTTATGTGCAGATTTAAACGATATTAACAGATAACCCGCTTTATGTGTGGTAAGTCGTCCATCGAACTTTTTTAATAAATCACAAATGGTATCAATCACTTGTTTCATGTTTGATTTTGATTGGGAGATATGGACGCCCTGAAGAGAAATTGTTTTAAATTGAACCACCATTAATGTCCTTTGGGCTGGGTCATTAATCATATTTAAATCGGTGGAAGAAGATTGTTCCGGATCTTTTATCCGCCCCAGAAATGACTCTACAAGATTTTCATCTACCTCAAGAATAAGATTAGGTACCTCTCCATGGGCAAAATGATGCATATTGTGCACTGATTCTTTGTTGGGTGCTTCAATTAAACAAAAGGCTATTTTTTTGATATCATCATACCAGTACGTTAATCCACGGCAGTCAAATTGCTTCTGAATCTTCAAGTCTTCATTATGTAGTTGCGCCACATTTTCTGCATTTACAGATTCCGACACGTCATGACGATCCATGTATATTGGCATATGTTTGATTTTAAGTGAATGGAATGATTAATTATAAGGTAGTCATTTTTAATGGTATAGCAATTTTTATCATCGCTTTGTCTGCATTTGCCCTACCTCGTTTATTATTCCTTTTAAATTCCTAATGCATTTGAAACGGTGGTGAGGAGGTCTATTATTGGTGAATTTAATAAGCAGTCTTTACAACTCGCATAGATCATCATACAGTCTACAAAATCTGTCAGCATATGGAATAAAAGGCCTATGCCAATGATGTAAAAAGGTCTTCGAAAAAAGAGTAGGATCACATACGCGATCATTGCGTAGTACGTATGCAAAGGGTGAAAATTGATACTACACCTATTTGCTTGAAAAATTGGATTCGCAAAAAGATGATCTAAATCAACCAACATGGTCGCAAGCAGTATCAGATAGACTTTTTTCCAATCTTTTCTAAAAAATCCATAAGCAATAAAGAATGGAAATCCTAAATGCAAAAAGTAGTGTATAAATACCTCCATATTTATTGGTTCTTAAATACTTTTAAGGTTGTTTGTTTAATTCTTGGACAGCATCCTTATTTTTAATTGATGATTTACTAATCCTGAAAAAAAGGAACAATAAATCATTTGGTGAAGATATTAATTAGCTCATTCTTCTTTGTCATTGCAAATCCCGATTTTTTCATCGGGATGTGGCCATCTGTTTGTTCTGCCTCCTACCTGTGCTGGTCTTTACCCTCTTTATCTTCTTCTATAAAAAGCTTTGGCTCTTCAAATTAATCTTGCTTACACCTTAAAAACCTGTTGCCTATTTCCTGTTTCTTACCAAAGGTTGGGGCTTTCTTATAAAGTAGCTACACTTACTTGCAAAAGGTCGGTTCTTTATTACAAAGAAAAGCGGCTTTCTTACCAAAGGTTGGTTCTTTCTTACAAAGAAACTCCTGTTTCTTACCAAAGGTTGGGGCTTTCTTACAAAAGGTCAGGTCTTTCTTACAAAGAAACTCCTCTTTCTTACCAAAGGTTGGGGCTTTCTTACAAAGAAACCGGACTTTCTTAACAAGAAATTAAAAAAGTATAGGAACTTTTTGGAACTTTTCGGACGTTTCTTCCCTTTTATAGACGTTTTTGGTCGTTTTAAGTCGTGTTTGGTTTAATGCGGTCATTGTAGGTCCTTCCTATCAAAAACCTTTGAAATCGTGTTTTCAGGCTTTAGTTTAGGCCCTACGTTTGGGAATTCACCCATAAAAAAAATTTAAAAAATGAAAATACCAAAATTAATTTTAGACTACAGCAAGCTAAATGAGGCGGGTTTAAACACCAAAGCCCTAGCCATTATTGCGGCTTTAACAGAGAATGTAAATTTTCCTGTGACTACCCCAGCAATACCTTATTTTACAGCTTTACAAACGGCCTACTCTGAGGCTTTAACAAAGGCGGCAAGCGGCGACCGTAGTTTAATTGCCATCAAAAATCAAGCGAAAGCCAATTTATTAGCGGGGATGCGGGCCCTGGCGATGGATATTGATGCGTTGAGTGATGGCGATAAGGTGATGTTGGCAAGCTCGGGTTTTGAGTTGGCATCGGCCGGTGATGGTAGTTTAAACATTACTACTCCTACTGATTTTAAAATTTTAGACGGCATGAATACCGGTGAATTAAAATTTACCTGCAAGCGGGTGCCCAATGCCATTGGTTATATTTTTGAGCATACGGACGAGCTTCCCGCCGAAACGACCAACTGGAAAATTCAACCTGCGAGTACACGTGAGTTGACCATTAGGGGTTTACGCAGCGGCATCCGTGTGTATGGACGTATCAAAGCCATCGGTAGACGTGGCCAAGAAGCAAATTCTGATATTTTATCGAGGGTGGTGCAGTAGGTGGTTAGTTGGTTAGGTTGTTGGTTTGTTAGGTGGTTAGGTGGTGGTTTAGGGAAACATTTTTTTTTATAGGATGAGGGCTTTTGGGGTTTTCATCCTTTTTTTGTTTTGGGAAGTCCGAAGTCGGGGGACGGAAGACGGAAGTTTAATCGTACTAGTTTTTAAGCACAGTTCATTACGAGGAGTGATAACGATTTGGCAATCTGTTTATTTATAGCAGTGTTAGTAGGTTGGTGAGGGCTTAGATGCCTCGCTAGGTCAGCTTAATAAAGAAGACTGATTTTGAACCTTATTTCTTTAAGTCAACATGTGCTTTAATGCCTTCACTAATACTATAAATGGTATTGCTGTCTAAAGGAATTCCTTTTGTTTGTACAATATTCCCATTTTCAAACTTGACCACCGCAGTTTCGTGTTCGCCCGGCATTTGAATGATATATTCTGAATGGACTTCAGAAGGGGTAATTGTTGCTTTTTTGTTAGCTACATCACCCATGATGTTGATGGTGATATCGAATGAAGTTTTCATGATTTATTTGAGGCAATATTGATACCAGTTTTATGGCTTTACTTTTTGCCCTTTTGCGCACAAAACCTTTCCTGCCCTCATGAGCGGGCAAGTTCTAGTTCCTTTTTTCACAAGTATTTATTGTTTTATAGGCATTCAAGCATGCCACGCAGGTTTCCTGGTTTAGTTGTTTATGAAAGTCATTGCAAGGCTTCCAATGCTTTCTGCTGCTAAAATCTGTAATGCCGTCCTTGTTATGTTGCTCTGCTTTGTTGATTTGCAGAGTTGTTTTAAATATCTGCTTGCTTTGTATAAGGAGCGTTAGAGTAGTGCTGGAGAAATTAGAAAAGTAGCAGCATTGACATTAATTAAGCAATTTCAAGCCTATAGCGAATGCAATTTTACGTTCGTTTTGCATGAACTTTTAAAAAACAATTGCGAGTAAAAAAGCAAAGCTTTCTTGAATGCCTATAAAAAAGAATAAATTTTAATGAGAAAATAAGCGCTACTACTTTTATGATTGAGGGAAGCCTTGTGTGACAAAAGCACCTGAGCATTAGAAAGAAAAAAGATTTTTGTTTCTTTTCATCTGAAAATGCGTTAGTATTCTTGAATTCCTTAAAAAAAATTAAATAAAGATGAAAAAAGAAAAGCCTTCCCGCCGGCAATTGAGGCGGCCAGATTTTAAAATTAAAGTAAAATTCAAATGAAAGCAACAGCATCAAGAGATCCCGAAATAAATTCGGGATGATAAAAGTTTAAGCCAGTGAGTCGCTCGACAGCGACCCTTTAACTGTGCTCAGGGTGACGTAGAACAAAAGCCAGTGAATCGCTCCACCGAGATCATCACGTCGTTATCACTCCCTGCCTACCGGACAGGCAGGCTCATGATGACGCGGTAAATGAAATTGAACTTATTGCTTAGTTCTTATAAATTCGGCTACCTCAACCATTGGAGCAACCCAAATTTCCTTTTCATGCGCTTTTAAAAAGCTGAGCAATTGATGATGTGCTGCTAGAGAAACATTAAGACTATGTCCGCCGCCAACGCCGTGAAAAAGAAAGACCAATAAAGTATTGGTTTTCAAGGCTTCTTTTACCAGATTAATCATATAGGTACCATATTGCCCATTAATTAAATAGGTATTTATATTGTCAAGATTAACTTCTTTGGCTTGTTGTAAGCCTGGAAAAACTCCTCTTGCAGCTACAAAATCTTTCTTTAGATTTTCATAAAAAAAATTCCCTCCTATGGTTAAATCACCGCAAGGGTAAGCAAAGGTTCTTTTGGTCTTTCCATCAATAGCAGATAGAATAATGTTATTTGATTTGATCTCGTCTACAGCCCGGGTAACTGTGTAGGTGCTTAAATCATGATCTTTGGTCACAAAACTTCGCCCAGGCAAACTGCCATCACAAGGATGAAATAAGCTGTGATTACCCAACTCATGACCATTTTTAGCCACTGCTCTCCACTCCGGAATTCTGTTGGCTACTGTAGCCGAACTGCCAATGAGGTAAAAAGTACCCTTTAAATTAAAAGAGTCTAAAGCAGGGACTACATTATCGAGATCAATGCTTATGGCATCGTCATAGGTTAATACAACGGCGCATTTTTTATTGTTCCAGCTGTTTTGGGCCTGACATTGAAAAGAGGTTAAGGCAATTAAGAAAAGAAGAATATAAGTTTTCATATTTTAAAATTAACAATTTAATTGGAGCATATGGTGTGCATATGAAATCAAAAATAAATCTCATTTGCAACTTTAAAGGTAGTACAATGGGCGTCCACAATATCTTTGATATTGGGAGAATAACCACCGCCCATACTTACCTGAACCGGAATCCCTCTGGATTGACAAGCTTGAAAGACCATTTTATCCCTTTGCTGACAAGCTTCTTTGGTTAAGGATAGCTTTCCTAGTTTATCTGTTGCTAGAACATCCACTCCAGCGAGATAAAAAACCAAATCGGGTTGAACCTGAGCAAATAATTGGGGAAGCTTTTCTTTTAAAATAGCTAAATATTCATCGTCGGAAGTACCATCTGCTAAACCGATATCCAAGTCAGATTGCTCTTTACGAAAGGGAAAGTTCTTCTCGCCATGCATCGAGAAAGTGAATACTTTGGGTTCTTTTTCAAAGATTTGGGCAGTGCCATTTCCTTGATGTACATCTAAATCAATGATTAAAATAGAGGAGGCTAATTTTTTATTTATTAAGTAGTTAGCTGCAATCGCTTGGTCGTTCAATAGGCAGAAACCTTCGCCCCAATTGGTGCCAGCGTGATGTGTTCCTCCGGCAATGTTAAAAGCTACGCCATGCGCCATGGCAAAGTGGCAACCATCTATGGTACCTTTGGCAATGCGTAATTCTCGCTCTACCAATTGTGCCGAAAGTGGAAAACCGGTTCTCCGCTCCTCTTGGTAAGAAAGCTGAAGGTGTTTCAGTCGCTCCCAATACCCTTTTTCATGCGTCATTAAAACCCATTCTTCGTCTAAAATATCTGGAGAAAATAGATTTTCATCCGTAATCACTCCTTCATGCTTTAATTGTAAAGGAATCAACTCATATTTCAACATCGGGAAGCGATGTCCTTCGGGCAGTGGATGTGCGTAAATTAGATCAAAAGCTATTTTTAACATGGGTATTGTTTTATTAACCACAGAGAGACACAAAGTAAAATCACAAAGGTCACAGAGGCTTTAATCTATCTTTGCGTTCTCCGTGTTTTAATCTTTGTTCCCTTTGTGGTTAGAGAAACACAATGTAAAATCACAAAGGTCACTGAGGATTTAATCTATCTTTGTGTTCTCCGTGTTTTAATCTTTGTGTCCTTTGTGGTTAGAGAAACACAATGTAAAATCACAAAGGTCACAGAGGGTTTAATCTATCTTTGTGTTCTCCGTGTTTTAATCTTTGTGCCCTTTGTGGTTATAGAAACACAATTTAAAATCACAAAGGTCACAGAGGGTTTAATCAATCTTTGTGTTCTCCGTGTTTTAATCTTTGTGTCCTTTGTGGTTATAGAAACACAATGTAAAATAACGAAAGTCACTGAAGTTTTAATTTATAATACTTAGTTTTCTTTGTGAAACACTTTGCGTTCTTTGTGGTAAGAGACCCACAAAGGATACAGAGCCTTTACTTCTACTTTAATCTAAATTCAATCTTCCTCTCAAAATTATAACAACTCTCTTCTTTTATATCTCCAGTTTTTAAATATGGTAATGATAGAAACAATAGAAATAAACATGATCCCATATAAAGATAATCTAATGACCATTTCATATTCATTTGCATTGATGGCTTGTCGCTTTAAATAAATTCCATAAAACGCCCAAATGATCACTAAACCAAAGTATACGTTTCTCTTGAAGCCGACTATAAAAATGCTGACAAGGGTAACAATGATGATTAAGATGATGGCCCAATCTGATGCGCTGATTCCAAAACCGTCACAACCAATAGAAACCAAATAAAGCGAAATGTTTGCGGCACTTGCCACACAGAGCCAAGCAAAATAAATACTTAATGGGAATTGAGTGTAAATTTTATTGTTAAAGGATTTATCTAAATCCCAAAGGATTAATCGAATAAAAATCAGCAATTAAGTAATGAGCTGGATGATGATCAACACCATGGAAAGAAAGA
>JACMOI010000049.1 GCA_014378105.1 Pseudopedobacter sp. | reverse complement strand
TTGTTTTCTGTTTTTTAAACTTAATGCTTTTTCATTTACCAATGACAGATAATTAGCCGCTTGTTCTGGTTCGGAGATTTGGTAATGAATTTCTTTGCCATGTGTTACATCACCAATGTAATTGATTTCTGTCACGGCAATGAATTTCCATTTTAATACCTCGTCTTTGTGAGATTTGATTTCTTCCTGCTCCATTTGCCCAATCTGGTAAGCAATTTCAAGAGCTAAGTCCTCATTTATGGCGTCAATTATTCTTAACTGTTCATCAAACTGAGGGTATAAATTATCCTCAGTTTCGATTTGAAAGATCATTTTTACTATAAACCAGTTCATGTGTTAGGATTAAAAGTTTCTAATTTCTATACCTCCAAAAATGGAAGTACCTTTAATGACAAGAATCTTGCTTCTATCAGGTAATACCTGAGTTAAGGACCTTTTATCATCAATACCTCCAAATATTGCAGCCATTTCTGAGGTAACGTCCCAAGTTGGGGGGATTAAGATTTTGGTTCCTCCAAAAATCTGAACGACATCTAAAACTACCACGTCTTTGATGTCAGAATGTATTAAATTGATTTCTGCACCCCCCATGATAGTGACAATCTCTCCTCCCTTAAAATTTTTGGATAAGATGTTTTTTTTGGTACCACCGAAGATAGATACACTGTCTAAATATTCATCACCCATAGTGCGGTATCCATTTTCTTCAGCTACGGGTTCGTCATTTTTTGGTGCTTCGCTTTCGATGGTTCCGGCATAAGTTTGAAAGTCTGAGGTGTCGAAATCTCTCCATCTGCGACGTCCTTTTCGGCAATTTCCATTATTATTAAATCCTCTACCAAAGATGAACCATAATCCTATTCCTATAAATACTATTGGCCAAGTAAACTGCGATACAGATAGCGCTGGAATAATTCTTTCGAGCAAAAATATACCACCAATTAAGATGAGTATAAACCAAGTGGCATTTTTAAATTGGTGTTTAATTCCGCTTGCTATACCAATTACAATTAAGATCATTGGCCAGCTAAACACCCAATCTGGGAATCCTAACTCCATTTGTTTGGCTAATAATGCTAAGCCAATCACCAATATAGCAGCCCCAACTACTTTTTTGCCGTTGGCGTTAGACGTTTTTTTAACATTTTGATTTTCCATTATATTTTAAATTTATTGAAATAAAGATATCTTTTATAGTAAATGGAGCCTATCAAAAACCGACGATTGGTTATAAAAATTCGGTGAACAGCTAGAAGTAGTCGGTAGAATTTTCGACTTAAGTTAATTGGATTAAAAAAAAAGTCACTGGTTCAGCTTCATAGGCATCTGCTAAACCAATATCATTAATGAGTTGCTTTGAAATTCTTTTGCAATTGACCTTAATTTCGAAAGGTTCTTCAAAAGGAGAGGAGTTAAATTTTATAACATTTCTTCCTTTTTCTCTATAGGAAGCAATAATTTTTGTTTCTCCATTTTTACTAAAGAATTCAGAATCTTTAAATCCTTTTATAAATAGATCAACTTCCTCTTCTTTAGTTGCACCAGGCTTATTCATGCAGACATATAGAGATAAATCATCACAAAAACGTAAGATTTTTAATTGATACTGTAATAAACGGTCGTGTGGTATTTTTAATTTGTTGATAAGGTGTTTTTGACGTAATTGTTCTCTTTCATAAAATTGTTTACCAGCTTCAGATTTAAAATTTTCTACATAGCCTGCATAGTGCATACTACATAAAAGCGCAGCGTAAGAATTTGCCTGATCTATTTGTTCAATTCCTAATTTGTAGAAATGAAGCTTCAGTCTTTCGGGATAATCAATAAAAGTAAAGGGGTAATTTGTTGAATCATTTATGATTGGATTCGCATCAGGAATAATCCATGCCCTATCATGTTGATGGACAGCAAATTTTAATGACTCATAATGCTCCGTGGCTATGAATTCTTTCTTAAAATGAGTAAAGAACTCTCCTGCAATGTAAGCGTGATCGTGTTGCGTAATAAATATAAGATTCTCTTGGTCTTGCCTTACTATCATTTGTTTGAAAAAACTAAAAATACAATTTCTTTGATGGTTTAAAAATCTAAGTTTGAATTAATAACTTTTTTATTTTATAATTTTCAGTATATAGTGCTATATTAATGAATATTAAATAAAATATTAGGTATTTAATTATAATTTATATATTTATATATAAAAAATATTAAAAATATGATTATTGGAGTACCACGAGAAATGAAAAATAATGAGAATAGGGTAGGTTTAACGCCTGCAGGTACTCATGAGTTAGTTAAAAGAGGTCATAAAGTGTTAATTGAGACACATTCTGGAGCTGCCAGTGGTTTTAGAAATGATGATTATGAAGAAGCAGGGGCTGAAATTATTTTGACAGAGGATGAAATTTGGGGTAAGGCACATATGATTATTAAAGTGAAGGAACCAGAAGAGCATGAATATAAAATGGCTCGAAAAGACCAATTAATTTTTAGTTTTTTCCATTTTGCTTCCAATAAAAAATTGACTTATGCAATGATAGACAGCGGATCAGTCTGCTTAGCCTATGAAACAGTAGAAGCCACAAATAAAAGCTTGCCCATTTTAGTGCCCATGTCTGAAGTTGCAGGTCGGATGGCTATTCAACAGGGCGCAAGGTACTTAGAGAAACCTGTAATGGGGCGTGGAATCTTGTTGGGAGGCGTTCCAGGAGTTACACCCGGAAAGGTTTTAATTATAGGTGCTGGTGTTGTTGGGGTTCAAGCGGCAAAAATGGCTTCTGGCTTGGGTGCACATGTAACCATTATAGATACTAACATTCAGCGTTTACGATATGTAAACGATATTCTCCCACCACATGTGGTCACTATGTACAGCAGTGAATATAACATCAGAAGATTGGTTGCTAACCATGATTTAATTGTGGGAGCTGTTCTTATTCCTGGTGCAAAATCTCCCTATGTAATTACTCGGGATATGTTAAAATTAATGCTTCCAGGAACTGTTATTGTAGATGTTTCAGTGGATCAAGGGGGCTGTATAGAAACTTGCAAACCTACCACACATGAGAATCCAACCTATATTGTTGATGGTATTTTGCATTATTGCGTCAGCAATATGCCTGGTGCCGTTCCTTATACTTCAACCATTGCATTAACAAATGCCACTTTCCCATACGTTTTAGAACTGGCTGAAAAAGGGTGGAAAAAGGCTTGCTTAGACAATTATGAACTTTTAAAAGGGTTAAATATCATTAATGGAGAGGTGGTTTACCGCGAAGTCGCCGAAGCTTTTGATTTACATTATAAAGCTGTTCATCACTTTTTAGATACTCGCGAAATAGACGATTAAATCATTTTGAAAAGCAAGGATAATCTTACTATTTAATGTTTGTCTTGCTTTTCCTACAAATCCTCGCCTATAAAAAATAGGCTGCGGGTTTTTTGTCCAATCAAGTTTAGTTAAATCAGGCTTTTGCTGCTATTAAAATTGGAATCCTAGGCCAACAAAATAATTCCTTTTTGCAGCCGGATTAAAGTATCTGCTTCCGAAAGCATTCAAATCATTCCCTAAACTGTAATCTTGATTTAATAAATTATCAATACCTACATAAAAGTTAAATCTATTTTTGCCGATTGATAGATTTTTTGCGGCTTTCAACATAACTAAATGATAACTATCAGCATAAATTGATGCAGCATCATTCAAAGAAGTTTTCCCATTAAACTGATAATTTGCGAATAAGGAAAATTGCTTTTTAAAATCGAAGCTTAGCTGATTGTTCAACGTTAATTTTGGAACGCCTGTTAATCTATTTCCCGAGAAGTTATTACTCCCAATTTTATAATCACTAAAAATAAAATTGTACCAACTTAAGCTTGAGCGAAAATCTAGATTTTTAATTAATCCACTTTCTTCATGAATTATTTGAGTATTTAACTCTAGCTCTAAACCTTTTTGATCAGTTCCACCGGCATTCACGTAATAATCTTGGTCATTTGCATTCGTTCGCCTTACAATAGCATTTTTCAATTGATAATAGAAAACCGATGCATCTAAATAAACCCGTTCGAATGGAGTTCTCGTTCTTAAACCTAATTCATAATTCCAGCCGTATTCGGGTTGTAAATTAGTATTGATTTTTCGGTCAGATGCTCTCACTTCTGCCGATGTTGGCGTCGAATATCCTCGGCTCACAATCCCTCTGAGAATAAAATTGGGATTAATCGAATAAGATAAAGCTAATTTAGGCATCAACTTATTTTTAAGATCAATTCCTCCAGAGTTAGAGCTGTTAGTACTTTCAGCTAAAGTCCTAAAGCTGTATTTGGCTAAATTTAAGCTAGCTGACAACTCTGCTTTAAAATGAGTGCCACTTTGCAAAGCCAAACGAGTAAAGAAAAATTGTAATTGATTGTCAACACCATCCGCAGCTAATATTTGTGTAGGTGTTCCTTTGTTGTTTCCGTAATTTCTAATATCGGCTTTTGTTTTTTGAAATTCCCATCCCGTATTCCATTGATATTTTAGCGTTTTCGAATCATCATTTTTATATTCAAAATAAGTTCTTAGCGCAATAGACCGTTCTGTTCTTTTCTCGTAATTAGTAATGAATGGATTCTTAAAATTGGTTTGAATGGTCGATAAAGAAATTACATGTTTCCAGCGTAAATTCAATTGATACTCGTTTCTTAAACCACCAAAAAAAGTTTGATTATAAATTCCTGCTTTTTGTCCTTCTGCAGAAGTCACTGTTGCAGTAGCTGGTCTTGACGATTGTGGATTATTTTGCATCTGAGCGAAAGTCAAACCACCTGAAGTTTGGTAACCTAAATCGCTGTAAAAGCTAGAGAATTTAAAAGAACCTTTTGTATTATAATTCCAGTTTTCTTCTGTTTGAAAAAAATAACGTTTTAACTGACTGTGATTTCTATACCCATCCGCATATTGAAATGCTTGGTGAATATTGTATTGAAAATTCTTTTTGTTTTGATTGATTTGTAATGTTTCATGAGCTAAACCATAGGAGCCTCCAGATAATTGGATTGCATTTTCATTTGCTGTAAATTGAGTATTTAATAGAACCACTCCACCAGAATTTGCACCAAACAAACTACCATCCGGACCTTTTAAAACCTCAATATTAGAAACGGCAGATTGATCTATAAGATTGAAATAAGTGTTCCCGCTAGCATCAGTTAAAGGAAAATCATCATAATAAACTTTAATATTTCTTACGCCAAAAGGAGAGCGTAGCAAACTACCACGAATAGAAACACGGTAACTCCCAGGTGATCTTTCTTCCATTTTAACACCACTAACTGAATTTAATACAGAGACTAAAGAGCTGATATTACTTTGATGAATTCTTTTTTGATTGAGAACAGACGCACTGGACGGTAAACTGATTAAAGTTTGGTTAGAGAGGTAAGCTTTAACAGTTACTTCTGTTAGGGTTTTTGTACTATCGCTTTTTGTTTGCGCAAAAAGCTGATTTCCAATCAGAGAAAAGGTAAAAAAAATTAAAGTAAAACGCATGAAAAAAATATGATTCTGCTAAGGTATAGATTATAGGTCAGCCTTTAAACCACTTAATCTTTTCTTTAGCATTGGCGCAATTGTTTCATCATGATAAGAGAGTAAATATATTCCTGTTCCTTTTTCTCTTGCATAAAGATTTTCAATTTCACCTATTTTCTGAAATGATTTAAAATGAGCAATATCTTTATTGTCAGATTTCTCTCCAATGACTATATAGTGTTTTATTTTAGAGAAATCAGGAAATAAATCTAAGTAATCAAAAGTAAATGAAGCAGCATTTCTGATATGTTTACTGTAAAAATTAACAGCACCTGTTTGGCCATAATTATCAGCAATCACCAATGTTTGAGCTTGCTCGTTTTTAGGAATCATTTCAAATGCTTGTTCTGTTTTTCTAGCTAATTCTTTCCATCCCAACATGTCGGCAAAATCTTGAGGTAATTGGTGGTTTTTCCCATCTTCCCATCTTAACATTCCTAACTTCTCAAATCTTCGGGGATGTGAAGCGATGTACTTGGGACTACTCAAAGGAAAAATTACGGGAGCTAACCAAATTAGTAGCATTACATTTAAAATAACGATAGTAGGTTTTGACCAGTTTAGATATTTTTTTGAGAGCATTTGATCAAAGTAAATTGCCCCAAACGGAAAAAGAATGGGGTATAAACCTATTGCATAATATCCTTTTGCATGAAAATAAATGAATAATGCCATTGCTGTTACAAATGCAATTCCTATAATTCGATAGTTTTTGAAGGGAGGATAAACGAATAATAAAATTAATCCTACCACCCAAATAAATACAGAGCCAGCAAAAAATTTAATCTGCTCCCCAATAAAATCACTTGTGTTTACATTTACTAATTGAGTCCTTTCTAAAGTATTCAGGTGCCAAATCACGGGGAAATGATGTTGGATTTGCCAAATAATATTAGGTAAAAAAATAATAAAAGCTAAGCCAATTGCTCCGTAAAAATGTTTATTGCTCAACAGTTTTCTTTGCGGTGTGAATAATATTGCTACAATTAAACCAGCTACTAAAAAGGCAATAGTATATTTATTCATCATCCCAAAACCGATACTTATTCCTAAAAAGTAAAGATTTATGTTTTTCTCTGATTGGATGTGTTTGATTACAAAAAATAATATCAGCGTGAAGAAAAGAATATCCATTGAATTAGGCTGAAAAAGGATATTAATCCTCAATAAGGCTGAAAATAAAACAGAAAAAGAGGCTAATAGTGCTGCATATAACGAGCCTTTTAAAAGTTTAACGGTTTCCCAAACCAGCCATATGGTTATAGCTCCTGCCAAAGCCGGAAAAAACCTTACCCAAAATATCCCGTTTCCTAAAAATTTAATAATTACCGCAATCCATGATGTTAAAGGTGGTAGAGAAGGATAACCCCATGCTAAATGATTAGCTTGGTCCAAATGCAAAAATTCATCGCGATGAAGCTCATAAATCGATGAAACAAATAAATATTCTAATGTAAACTTGAGAATGATCACAAAAGTAATTATGTACCAAGGGTAAATCTTTTTATTCATGTTGATTTTGACTCTTAAAGATATAGAATGTTACTTTATCATTAGCCTCTTATGGCATTGAGTTTACAAACTTTTAGGAATAAAATGATGTTAAATCTTTAAAATATTAACAATGACAAAACTATTTGAACCACTTAAAATAAAATCAATAATATTAAAAAACAGACTAGTTGTCTCCCCAATGTGTCAATATTCTAGCGAAGATGGGTACAGTAGCGATTGGCATTTAGTCAATCTAGGTAGTCGGGCTGTAGGGGGTGCTGGCTTAATCTTTACAGAAGCCGCTGCAATTTCTCCTGAAGGCAGAATCACACCTCAAGATTTAGGCATTTGGAAAGATGATCAAATAAAAGGGTTAAAAAGAATTACTTCCTTCATTCAGCAGCAAAATGCAATTCCAGGAATTCAACTAGGTCATGCAGGTAGAAAAGCCAGTCATACCGAGCCTTGGAATGGTGGCAGTTTGATGGAAATAAAGGATTTGCTGGGATGGAATCGGGTTGCCCCTAGCGAATTATCCTATAAAGAAGGCACAACTTTGCCAATAGCTTTAGATATTAGAGGCATTAAAAAAGTAATTACTGATTTTAAAAAAGCAGCGAAAAGATCTTTAACAGCAGGTTTTAAAGTTGTAGAGATACATGCGGCTCATGGTTACTTAATTCATCAATTTTTATCGCCTTTATCAAATCAAAGAAAAGATGAATATGGAGGAAGTTTTGTAAATAGAATTCGTTTGTTACTGGAAGTAACTAAGGCAATAAAAGAAGTTTGGCCCAAAGACTATCCACTTTTTGTTCGTATTTCTGCGAGTGATTGGGCAGACGGAGGTTGGGATTTAGAGCAATCTATCGCACTTTCAAAAATCTTGAAAACGATGGATATTGATTTAATAGATTGTTCTTCTGGGGGATTGGTAGATTATCAAAAAATTGAGATAAAGCCTTTATATCAGCTTCATTTTGCAGAAGAAGTAAAAAAAGGTGCTAATATTTTGACAGGAGCTGTGGGTTTAATTACGACTTCAGAGGAATCAGAATCTATTCTCAAAAATCAACAAGCCGATTTAATTTTTATGGCTCGAGAATTTATTAGGGATCCTTACTTCAGCTTAAGAGCTGCTCATGAATTGAAACACGAAGTAAAATGGCCTCTTCAGTATGAGCGTGGTAAATTCCGTTAGTTTAATCTATTACAGGAGTCATTTTTAGACAAACAGGGCTGCCTATTTCAAGCTTTTTATTGGCGTAAATTAAAAGTCCTGTTTGCTGATCTCTTTTAAAAACAAAAATATCATTTGAATTTTGATGCCCAATTAATATAAAATTGTCGGTTGGGTCTATAAAAAAATCTCTTGGCATTTGACCTAAAGTGCTGGTTGCGCCAACTTTTGTTAAAGTGTCAATTTCACTATTAATTCTAAAACATACAATCTCATTTACGTTACCTCTATTTGTAGCATAAAGAAATTTGCCGTCATTTGAGATGTGGATAGCAGCTGCTCCATTTATGCCTTTGAAATCGACATCGTTTAAGCTGATATCTTGCTTGTGCATCAGTTTGCCATTTATATAGTTAAATAAAGAAACGGTAGCCGTTAGCTCAGATAAAACATACATTTTATCTCCTTTTTGATTAAAAACAAAATGACGTGGTCCAAAACCAGGTGTAATATTAGCAGAAGATTTTTCATTTGCAATTAATGGTTGTTTTTCATTTGCATGATAATCATAAGCATAAATTTTATCAGTCCCCAAATCAGCGTTGAACAATGTAGTTCCCGACGGATTAAAATTTACAGAATGAGCGTGTGGTTCTTTTTGTCTGTTTTCATTAATGCTACTGCCTTCATGCTGGATTAATTGCGCTAACTCACCCACGCTTCCATTTTTATTCACAGGTAAAACACTAATACTTCCACTAGTGTAGTTGGCAGTGAAAATAAATTTTTGATCATGTGAAAGCGTGATGTGACAAGGTGCAGACCCTTTCGTTGGTTGTGAATTTATGAAGGATAACGTCCCGTTTTTTGAATTGAAGTTGAAAGCACTTACTGCCCCTTTTCTATCTATTCCACTTTCGTTTACACAATAAACATTTTTAGCATCATTACTGATGGTTAAATAAGAGGGATTAGGAATTCCATGAGTTGCTGACTCAAAAGTTAAATCACCAGTTTGGCTATCAAATTTATAAACAAATAGCCCTTTATCTTGAGTTTTGGTATAAGTTCCAATGATCAAATGATAATATCTGTTTGCATTTTGAGCAAAAGAAACTTTAGATGAAATAAATAAAACAATAAATAGAGCAACTAAGAAAGTATTTTTTTTCATGATATAATTGATTGTGACCGCAATATATATCAAAATTTTAAAAAATATCTATTAAATAATCTTACGATTTTAAGAGTGCTTAATAGGAAAATTGCTGATATCAACTTGGGAATTTAAGTAAGCTGATTGATAGGTATCACTTTTTCCATTAATAAATAAACAAGTTTTGTCTTTGATGTAATTAATTACAGTAGTGTTTAAAGCTGCAGGAACAGCCGGGCAGCCAAAGCTTCTGCCTAATCTGCCAGTTTGCTTAATAAAATTTTCACTTACATAATCTGCACCATGAACAACGATAGCTCTATCTCTTGCCTCATCGTTAATTCCTTTATCTAAACCATATAACTTTAAAGATAAGCCATGCTTACCAAAATACGTTTCGCTGGTTACATAAAATCCTAAACTACTTTGATGAGACTCTGCATTATTAGAAAATGATGTTGCTAAATCTGCTCCGCTACCTTGTCCGTGAGCAACATAGGTATTTAATAAAACTTGCTTGTTTTTTAAATCTATAATCCACATTCTTTTTGTGGTACTGGGTTTGGTGAAATCAACTATGGTTAAAATGTCTTTTGAAGAGCTTAATAAATTCTGATCTTTCAGATTCAAATATCCTATCATTGCTTTTTCAAAAACATTAATAGAAAGATTAGATGAAGCTAATTGTGAATCAGAATATAATTGTTGAATAAAACTTGATAGGTCATTTACTTCCGCTTTTTTTTCAACAACAACTTTTAACGATCTGTCAGTTTTCCAACTAACGTTTACAAAAGTTAAAAATAATATACATGATAAAATCCCTGAGATGGAGTAAACTTTTAATCTTTTTCTGTTTTGGAACATAATAATTTATTGATATGGTTTAACTCTTTAGTATGGATACGTATTTTCGACTATTGTAACCTGTATTTATTTTATTTATGACATTAATAACACTATCGCCTTAAACGTATCAACACTATAAAAAGTTATTTCTATTCATCCTGTCAAATTCTTTTTTACTTGTTTTTAAAGATATTTGTGATTGATACAGCATTTTAATTGCCTCTTGATCTAATATAGGGATATGTTGATTAGATTTATAAACATCATAAGCAGAACTATTACTAAATATAATCTTTCCTAAAAGATTCTCAGTATAATAGGCCCTTGATGAATGAGACATCAAACCCAATGAATGACAAAATTCGTGTCTTAAAACTTCATGTTTTTTAATACCCTTTAAGGCAGGGTGGATGTAAATATCAGCTTGTAGAAGTTCATGATTGCGATTTAGTTGAGGCTTCATGTATCCAAATGGAATTTGTTGATTTTTGAATTCTTCGCTGTTATTAAAATGACTTAAATCATCCTCGAAATGGATGAAAAGATTTCCTCCGTCATTTACTAGTTGAATAGGAATTGTTCCTAAATCATTTCTCACATCTTCAATCATACTAATTACCTGAATTTTATCTTCAAGGGTATAGTTGCCAAAGCATTGCACTTTAATGGGAGCTTCCCATCGGGTTAGCCAACTTTGACTATAGAAAGCAGTTTCTTCGAAATAAGCAGTTTTTTCATGGTTTAAAATATCCGAATCATTACTTATCCTAACGGGTAAGAAAACACTAACGAACGGAAAAAACAAGAATACTAACTGAATATTAGGCATTTTGCGGCATATGATATCTTACATAGTACGCGAAATTGTCTTAAATATTGCCGAGGCTCGAGAAGAATTTTAATTAATTGTATTTTGGAATTTTAAGGCAAAACTCACTTCCTGAACCCAATTCGCTGCTTACTAGTAAACGACCGCCACTTTTTTCAATCAAATCTTTACAAAAAATTAGTCCTAGCCCTGACCCAACTTCATCCTTAGTACCTTTGGTACTTTTTACTTTAGGGGTAAATAAATCACCAAGTTGCTCATTATTCATCCCAGCTCCAGTATCCATTACTAAAAGATTGAAGTTGTCTTTGTCTTCACTAAATGAAATTGATATTTTGTCTCCAGCGTTTGAAAATTTGATTGCATTAGATACCAGATTCCGTAAAATGATGCTCATTAATAATTCATCAATTTTAATTAATATGTCATTGGCAACTTCATTGACAATTTGGATTTCTTTTTCTTTCGCATTTTGTTGAAGATGATTTAATTTTTCGTCAATAAATACTTTAATATGGGTTTCTATAATTCTTAATTTGAAGCCTTTCATTTGGCTTTTTGCCCAAAACAAAAGACTGTCTAACAATTCGGAGGTATCTTTTACGCTTTCAGAAATAGAAGGCATAATGTGTTCCATTTCTTCTCTGTTTAATAGATTTTCTTCTAATAGGTTGATAACGGATGAAAGTTGATGAATAGGTTTTCTTAAATCGTGAGAGATAATGGTAAACAAGCGATCTTTTATTTCATTATGCGCTGCTAATTCAAAAGCTTGATCTTTAATCTCACTTCTATTTCTATCAATCTCATCATTCTTAATCATCAATAGCTCATTAGCTTCTTTTTGTTTTTTATGATTAAGGTATAATATGATAGAAATTACTATGGTAAACAAGGTGATGATGATGAAAATCACTATCAATAAGTTCTTATTATTGAGTTTGTTTTTAATAAATTCATCTTTTATTGCTCTTTTTGCATTCTGAGAGATTTCTTTTTTCTCGTACTCTTTTGTTAGTAGTAATGCGGTTATTTTTTTAATTGTCTCGCCAGTATTCAAATCTTTACTCAAATTGATCGCTTTTTCCTGAGTCTCAAAAGCTAATTTATAATTTTCAATTTGTGCATAAGCACTTTTAAGTTCTATTAACAGATTAATCTCTAAAGGGATACTTCCAATTTTTTTCGCAGTTTTTAACCCATCATTTGCAGATGAAATAGCTTTAAAAGGTTTATTTATTTTGTTAAAAAGTTGAGCTTCATAAATCATCCCAAAAGCAGTATTATATGGGATTTGTCTCTGCTCAGATATTTTTAGTGATTTATCAAGATAAACTTTAGCACTATCAATTTTATTGACTGTTAAAAAAGCCCTTGATATATCGGCGTAAATTAAACTGATGATGTCATCATTAGGGATAACATTGCTAAACAGCAGTGACTTTTTTAATAAAACTAGCGCCTTTTCAGTTTTTTTCTGATTTAAATATACAGTAGCTAAACTTTCGTAAGAATAACAAAGCGATGCCGAGTCATTAATGGCTTCAGATGCGTTGATACTTTTTTGAAGATATTCTGCAGCTTTATCGTGAATATCTAATGTTTCAAAAAGTTGACCGATGTTATTTAAGTCAGGTCCTAATAATTTTGTTCTACCAATTTTTTTATCAATTTGATAGGTCTTAAAATAAAAGTCTATTGCCGTTCCATAATCTCCATTTGTGTCATAAACAATTGCCAAATTGTTATAAGTTTTAGCAATACCAACTGAGTCTTTAATTTTAATGTAATTTTCAAGTGCTTTTTTATAGTAGCCTATTGTTACTTTAGATTCCCCTAAATAATTATAGGCATAAGCCATTTTATAAATCGCATCAGCAGCTGATTTTTTGTCTTTTAATTGAGAAAAAATATTAATCGCATTTTCAAAATAAGGAATAGAAGATTTGTATTCCTTAGCGTTAATCATTATTGAACCTAAATACTGATTTGCCTTTGCTTGACCTTTAAGATATCCAGCTTTTTCGGAAGCTGTAATTATTTGTTTAGCTAAAATTATTGCACTGTCAGGCTTCTTGGTTAAAATATTATTGAGGTGATTAAGTACAAGATTAATTGAGGAACTATCGGTTTTTGAAACGCTTTGCGTTTGTGTAAATCCTTTTACATCAAAAAAAATCAAACAGAAGCAGAGTATAAGAAGATGTTTTTTTACAAATTTCATTTGGAGGCGTGAAAGTATATAATAAAAGCTTGAAATACAAATCTTTATCTCCTTTTGAGAAATTTATTTTACTAATGAATAATTTTTTGTGATTAAAATTTGAATTATTCCTTTTTAAAATTATAAAGTTTCTAATTCATTAGGATTTTTAATTCTCCAAACTAAATAATAATATAGAAGTGATATAATACCAAGAAAGAAAGGAATAAGTGCAAGGTGTTTATAGGAAATATTTCCTACAATTTTTTTTGCATCAAAACCTAAAAATTCAGAAATCATCCAATAAGAATTAGCCCCAATCCAAAATGAAATAGCTAGGTTGTGACATGGTTCTGAAATCATTTTCCTAGTTCTATAAGCTATAATTATAGATGTTATTAAAGTAGGAATAATCATCACTATTCCCAGCGTTTTCCAAAATAAACACCAACTTATATCCTTAAATAGCCAGAAAACAATAGGCAGGTTTTCCATTTTACGATATTTAAGAGGGATAGTATAATTTTCCACTTTAACTTATAAATATTTAGATTTTGACAATAATATTTATTTAAAAATAATTATAAAACGAAAATGCCTACAAAAATTTGTAGGCATCATTTAAATAAAAAATTAATAGTAAAATTTTATTATAGATAATTAGATCAATAAATTTTTCCAACTTACTAAATCCCCAATAATTTTTTGAAGATTAACAATAGCAACTCTTTCTTGCTCCATACTATCGCGGTGACGAATGGTCACCGTGTTATTCTCTAAAGTTTCATAATCTACAGTAATGCAAAATGGGGTTCCTATTGCATCTTGACGACGATAACGTTTGCCGATTGAATCCTTTTCATCATAAGCCATATTAAAATCAAATTTCAATTGATCCATAATTTCACGGGCTTTATCTGGCAAACCATCCTTTTTAGTTAAAGGTAAAATAGCGGCTTTATAAGGCGAAAGTGCAGGATGAAGCTTTAAAACGGAACGAGAATCCTGCTTTTCTTCAGTACTTAAATCTTGTTCTTCGAAAGAATTAATCAAAGTCACCAAGAAAAATCGATCTAAACCAATAGAGGTTTCAATAACGTAAGGAACATAATTCCCATAAGGTTTATTGGTTTCTGGGTTTACTTCTGCATCAAAATATTGCATTTTCTTTCCAGAAAATTCTTGGTGTTGATTCAAATCAAAATCAGTTCTAGAATGAATTCCTTCTACTTCTTTAAATCCAAAAGGGAATTCATATTCAATATCTACCGCAGCATTAGCATAGTGTGCTAACTTTGCATGATCATGATATTTATACTTTTCAGGATTAGTCCCTAAAGCTAAATGCCATTTTAAACGAGTTTCCTTCCATTTGTTGTACCATTCCATCTCAGTGCCAGGACGAACGAAGAATTGCATTTCCATTTGCTCAAATTCACGCATACGCATGATGAACTGACGGGCGATCACTTCGTTTCTAAAAGCTTTCCCAATTTGTGCTATCCCGAAAGGAATTTTCATCCTACCGGATTTTTGAACGTTTAAGAAATTCACAAAAATACCTTGCGCAGTTTCCGGACGAAGATAAACTTCTTCAGAGCCTTCGGCCATGGCGCCAAATTGGGTAG
>JACMOI010000048.1 GCA_014378105.1 Pseudopedobacter sp. | reverse complement strand
GAAGAAACAGAGATTTCTTCTATGGTTGAAGACGCATTATGGAAGTTGCAGATTAACTTGAAACATTTTATTGGGCATACCTTGTATCATAAAGAAGATTTACCATTTCCTATTAAAGATATTCCAGATGTATTTACCACTTTCAGAAAGAAAGTGGAACGAGAAGGAATAATAAGATCCTCATTTGCCACACCTTCAAAAATTGAAGTTCCAGATCATTTAGAAAGTTCCGAATTACTTACTCTATCAGATTTAGGGGTTGAAAGTCCTATTTATGATAAAAGAAGTGTCGTAAAATTTAAAGGTGGCGAGACAGAAGGCTTAAAAAGATTAAAACATTACCTATGGGATACTGATTTATTGCAAACCTACAAGAAAACCCGTAATGGTTTAATAGGTAGTGATTATAGTTCTAAATTCTCGGCCTGGATGTCGGCGGGATGTTTATCTCCCCGCGAAATTTATTGGGAAATCAAAAAATATGAAAAAGAACGAGTTGCCAATGACTCCACCTATTGGTTAATTTTCGAATTGCTTTGGAGAGACTATTTTCGCTTTATGTTTAAAAAACATGGGACCAGCTATTTTATGGAAGAAGGTTTTAAAGGCATTAAACAGGATGTAGCAGTTAATCAAGAAGTGCTTTTTGAAAAGTGGAAAAACGCAGCGACAGGTATTTCATTTATTGATGCCAACATGAAAGAGTTAAATTTAACTGGTTTCATGAGTAACCGTGGACGCCAAAATGTGGCTTCTTATCTGGTAAAAGATTTAAAAGTAAATTGGACTTGGGGCGCTGCCTATTTCGAGGATAAATTAATTGATTATAATCCAACAAGTAATTGGGGAAACTGGGCTTATGTGGCTGGTGTTGGTAACGACCCACGTGAAAACCGCCACTTCAATATTGAAAAACAAGCTCACGATTATGACCCAAAAGGCGAATATGTTGATCTTTGGTTAAAAGATTAATTCGGTCTTGTTTCAAACCAAAAAATTATTTTGCTGTTGCTGATACATGAGCAAAACATTACGTCTTATTCTAGGTGATCAGTTAAATCACTCTCATTCTTGGTTTAAAGAAAAAGACAAAAATGTAACCTATATTTTGATGGAAGTGATGCAAGAACAAACTTATGTAAAGCATCATATTCAAAAAATCATTGGTTTCTTCACTGCAATGAGGGCTTTTGCCCGAGAGTTGAAAGACGAAGGTCATCAAGTAATTTACTATTATTTAGACGCAAACGAAAATCAGCAGAGCTTTAATAAAAATATTAAATGGCTGATTAAGAAGTTATCATTCAAAAAGTTTGAATATCAAATGCCAGATGAATATCGTTTGGATTCAGAGTTGAAAGATTTTTGCAAATCTGTAAAAATTAAAACCGAAGTTTTTGATACTGAACATTTCTATACTTCTAGAGAAGAGGTGAAAATGTTTTTTAAAGGTAAAAAGCAATATTTGATGGAAAATTTCTACCGTTATATGCGGAAAAAACATCAAATATTAATGGATCTAAATCAGGAGCCTGAAGGTGGAAAGTGGAACTTCGATCATGAAAACAGAAAAAAATATGATGGAAAAGTTCCATTAAAAAACCCCCTAACTTTTAAAAAAGATGTTTCTGAAGTTTTAAATGTGCTCACAAAAATGGATGTTTCATTTTTCGGGAACATTAACGCTAAAGAATTTCCATTACCAACTAACCGAGAAGAGTCTTTAGAATTACTTGAATATTTTTGTCACGAATTACTTCCTGCATTTGGCAGATATGAAGATGCCATGCTTAAAGAACATCGCACTTTATTCCATTCTTCTTTATCATTTGCGCTGAATGTAAAAATGCTTTCTCCCGAGGAAGTCATCAATTATGTAATTTCAACTTGGCGCACCAATCAGGATAGTATCACTATTGCCGATGTTGAAGGTTTTGTAAGGCAAGTTATTGGTTGGCGTGAATACATGAGAGGCCTTTATTGGGCTGAAATGCCTGACTTTGCTGAAAAGAATTTTCTAAATCATAAAAAATCGCTTCCATCTTGGTTTTGGGATGGTAAAGTCAAAATGAATTGTCTTAAACATTCGATCAATAACTCTTTAGATCATGCTTATGCGCATCATATTCAAAGGTTAATGGTCATCGGAAATTTTTCACTCTTAGCTGGTGTAAGCCCAGATGAAATTGACGCTTGGTATCTTGGTGTTTACGCCGATGCAGTAGAATGGGTGCAAATTACAAATACCAGAGGCATGAGTCAATTTGCTGATGGAGGTATTGTTGGTTCAAAGCCTTATGTAGCATCTGCAAACTATATCAATAAAATGAGTAACTATTGTTCTGGCTGTTTTTATGATAAAGATAAACGACACGGAAATAAAGCTTGTCCATTTAATAGCTTATACTGGAATTTCTATTTGAAACATGAAGAAAAGTTGAAGAAAAATCCAAGAATTTCAATGATGTACCGCTTGTTAGACAAAATGGATGAAGAAGAAATCCATAAAATCACTGCTCAAGCCGATCATTATCTTCAGAATGTGAATGAGTTGTAATATTATTTTCGTTCTTAAACAAACCTGAATTATATTTGTTGACCGACTAATTAGCTAAGATTTAGTGCAATTTGATAAACCCATCAGGAAGTGAGAAAATTTTCTATCAGTGATATTGAAAGCTTAACAGGAATTAAAGCTCATACCATTAGAGTATGGGAACAACGATATAATTTTTTTACATCAAAACGTACTGAGACTAATATCAGGTATTATGATGACGCAGATTTATGCTTATTCTTAAATATCGCCACGTTAAACGAAAACGGATATAAGATTTCTAAAATTTCAGAAATGGATTTAGATGAAATTTCCAGTTTCGTTAAAAATCTACAAGAAGATCATTACAACGTCAATGTTCAAGTTCAGATGCTGTCCAATGCCATGCTCAAAATGGATGAAATGGAATTTGATGAAATATTAGATGGTTGTATAAATGATTTAGGTATGGAGAAATCCATGACTGATATTATATTCCCTTTTTTACGAAAAGTTGGTTTTATGTGGCAAGTTGGCACTATAAATCCCGCTCATGAACATTTTGCTACCCACAAGATTGAGCAAAAAATAATAGAAGCAACTTATAAACATGCAAAAAAACCTAATAAAAATGGTAAAAGATATGTGTTGTTTCTTCCACCAAATGAGAATCATCAGGTAGGCTTATTATTTGGGCAATATTTATTAAAAGTAAAAGGTCATCAAACGCTTTATTTAGGTCAAAACTTACCATACGATAGTTTAGAAGAAGTAGTTAACTATTACGATCCAGATTTTGCTTTTACTGTTTTAACCGTTGCAAGTGGTGAGGAAAATCTCCAAACTATTATACAAAAATTAGTCGCTCGTTTAGGAAAAACTACTTTGATTTTAGCTGGAAATCTGGTTTCTGTTAGTGACATATCTGTGCAAGAAAACATCCTATTTATCAAAAATATAACACAGTTTACCCAAGTTATAGACAAACTCAACATGTCAATCGCATCCTAAAACACAATTATTTAACAAATAATTTATTTACCTCATTAAATTCCTCGTTTACAAACCTATTTTTTTACTTTTGCTACGCAATAATATTTAATTTTTGATGGATAGTTTATCTTATCTCAGCAACGCAGATTCGGCATATATAGATTCCTTATACCAGTCTTACCAAGAGGATCCTCAATCAGTTGACTTTGGTTGGCAGAAATTTTTTGAAGGTTTTGACTTTGGTCTACAAGATGGAACGGTGAAGCTGGCTTCTAATACGGCCTCTGCGCCTCCTGAACATGTTTTAAAAGAGATTAATGTTTTAAACATGATTAACGGATATAGAACTCGTGGACATTTGTTCACTAAAACTAATCCGGTAAGGGAAAGAAGAAAGTATTTTCCAGGAAAAGAGTTAGAAACATTTGGTTTAGCAGATGCCGACTTAGATACTGTTTTCAATGCAGGTGTCGAAGTTGGATTAGGTCCAGCTAAACTTCGCGAAATCCATCAATTATTAGAAGATACTTATTGCCAATCAATTGGCATAGAATATCGTTACTTACGAAATCCTATCAAACTAAAATGGTTTGAGGAAAGAATGGAAACAGTTCGTAATACACCAGATTTTGATGTAGAAAAGAAAAAAAGAATTCTTCAAAAACTAAATCAAGCAGTTGCTTTCGAAAATTTTTTAGGCACTAAATTTTTAGGTCAAAAAAGATTTTCATTAGAAGGTGCCGAAACCGTAATACCAGCTTTGGATTCTGTAATTGAAAAAGGGGCGGAATTAGGGATTGAAGAGTTTGTTTTAGGAATGGCTCATCGTGGTAGGCTAAATGTTTTAGCCAATATTATGGGTAAAACTTATAAAGACATCTTTTCTGAGTTTGAAGGCAAATACAATAGAGATTTATCTTTTGGTGGCGATGTTAAATATCATCTGGGTTTTTCAACCGATGTAGAAACATCAAATAACCAAAAAGTTCATTTAAGTTTATGTCCAAACCCATCACATTTAGAAACCGTTGATGCCGTTGTAGAAGGTATTACTCGTTCTAAAATGGATATGAAATATGATGGCGATTATAAGCGTATCGCTCCAATTCTTTTGCATGGTGATGCTTCGGTCGCAGGTCAAGGCATTGTATACGAGGTTTTACAAATGTCTAAGCTGGATGCTTACAATACTGGTGGAACCATCCATTTGGTCATCAATAATCAAATTGGTTTTACTACAAATTATAAAGACGCAAGATCTTCAACTTACTGTACGGATATTGCAAAAGTTACTTTATCACCAGTATTCCATGTGAATGGTGATGACGTTGAAGCTTTAGTTTATGCCATTAATATGGCAATGGAATATCGTCAGCGTTTTCATAACGATGTTTTTATAGATATTCTTTGCTATCGCAGATATGGCCATAATGAGGCGGATGAACCTCGTTTCACTCAGCCATTGTTATACAAAGCTATAGAAAAGCATCAAAATCCAAGAGAGATTTATGTTGAGAAACTGCTTTCTTCCGGAACTGTAGATAACAGCTTAGCGAAGCAAATGGAAAAAGAGTTTAAAGCTCTTCTTCAAGAAAGATTAAATGAATCAAAAGAAGATAAAGGCGCTCCATCTAATCCTGTTTTTTCAGGTGCTTGGAAAGAAATGCGTTTCTCTAAAGAAGAAGATTTTGACATCTCACCAGATACTTCTGTAGATGAAAAAACTTTCCTGAAAATCGCAAAAAACATTGCTACTTTACCAAAAGATAAAGTTTTCATCAGTAAAATCGATCGCTTATTTAAAGAGCGATTGAAAATGGCAGAAGAAACTAAGGTCTTCGATTGGGCAATGGGTGAATTAATGGCTTATGCTACTTTAGTAAATGAGGGTAAAAGAGTGCGAATGAGTGGACAGGATGTTGAAAGAGGGACATTCTCCCATCGCCATGCCGTATTAAAAGTAGACGATTCTGAAGAAGAGTATACTCCTTTAGAACATGTTTCTGATCAACAAGCTCCTTTCGAAATTTTCAATTCTCACTTATCAGAATACGGTGTTTTGGGTTTCGAATATGGTTATGCAATGGTTAACCCAAGTGCTTTAACCATTTGGGAAGCGCAGTTTGGAGATTTCGTTAATGGAGCACAAATCATTATTGATCAATATATTGCTGCCGCTGAAACCAAATGGCAAAGAGCTAATGGATTGGTCATGTTGTTACCTCATGGCTTTGAAGGTCAAGGTCCAGAACATTCATCGGCAAGAATAGAACGTTTCTTAGAATCAAGTGCTGAATATAACTGGCAAGTTTTAAATTGTACTACGCCAGCTCAATTTTTTCATGCGCTTCGTCGTCAGTTAAAAAGAGAAATTCGTAAACCTTTAATCGTTTTTACCCCAAAAAGCTTACTGAGATTTCCAAAATGTGTTTCTCCTTTAGAAGATTTCACAAAAGGAAAATTTCAGGAAGTAATTGATGACAAAAACGTTAAAGTTGATAAGGTGCGAAGAGTACTTTTATGTACTGGTAAAATCTATTATGATTTATTAGAAGAACAAGAAAAAACCAATAGAGAAGATATCGCGGTCGTAAGATTAGAACAAATGTATCCTACACCATACAAGCAATTAGACAAAATCAGAAAAAAATATAGTAAAGCCGAGTTTCTTTGGGTGCAAGAAGAACCAGAAAATATGGGTGCATGGCCGTTTATTTCAAGAATATTCAGAAAATCAGATTTTGATTTCGAAGTAATTTCTAGAAAACCAGCTAGTAGCCCAGCAACAGGTTTCATTAAACAGCATTTGGAAGAACAAGCTGCAATTGTTGCCAAGGCCTTTGATTTAAAAAATTTAGAAGAAGTAAAAGAAGTAATTAAAAAATCATCTACAGTAAAAACTGCAAAAGTTAATTAATGTACATGATCTATCCATAAATTTATGAGTTTAGAAATTAAAGTGCCTGCAGTAGGCGAGTCTATCACAGAAGTAATTCTATCCAAATGGATCAAAGCTGATGGAGATCAGGT
>JACMOI010000047.1 GCA_014378105.1 Pseudopedobacter sp. | reverse complement strand
TGCAATAGTAGAATTAGCAATTATAATAGATAATAAAACGCAGACTATAAGAAATATTCCAGCTTTTGATTCGTTTTTCTTAAATTTCTTATAGATATCAAGGCTTAATTTTCTCATTTAATTAAATAATTGATTTAATATGATGATAAAATTAATAAATTATGAAGTTATTTACAATAAAAAATATATAATAGCTATTTTTTATAATAAAATTTAAAAATAGGGCTATAATTTTGATTTAATTAAAATTTAATAACGCTATAGCCTAATAATTTATGAATTTTTTAAGATAGTTAACCATAAAATTACTCTTTTTTGTTTTTTTAGGATAAAAAAAGGATTTTATTACAGTTTTGTAGTAAGCTGACTTTTTAACTTTTTATGAGCATTCTTTTTTTATTCTTTCCCAGGAATTTTAAAATAATGAAACCTAACATACCTGATGCAATAGAGGCAAGCAAAATGGAGAATTTAGCTTGTATATGAAATTCAGGATCAGAGAAGGAGAGTAAAGCGATAAATATGGACATGGTAAAACCAATTCCACCTAGTAATCCTAAACCAGCTATGTGTGACCAATTTGCCTGATCTGGTAAAGAACCGGCCTTAAGTTTTACGGCTAACCAGCTAAAGGAAAATATCCCTAAAGGTTTTCCAATTAATAAACCAGCTATAATCGCCAGACTTAAGCTAGAAGTAATGTTTTCCATCATGGTAAATTCAAATCGGATATTCGTATTTGCAATAGCAAAAATCGGCATAATCATGAAGTTAACAGGCCGAGTTAAGACATGCTCTAAGCGCTCTAAGGGTGATGCTTTATCAATGGTGTTGGTAGGAATGGTAAAGGCCGTTAAAACACCAGCAATGGTAGAGTGTATACCAGAGTGGTGAATAAAATACCACATAAAAAATCCTGGTATGAGGTAGAAGAATAACTTTTTTACTCCAAAATAATTTAGCGCAATTTGAATCAAAAAGAAACCTCCTGCATAAGCTAACGAGTCTAAATGAATATCTTTCGAATAGAATATAGCAATAACTATAATGGCACCTAAATCATCAACTATAGCTAATGCTGCTAAAAAAATCTTTAAAGAGTTAGGTACTTTGTTCCCCAATAACGAAAGAATAGCAATAGCAAATGCGATATCTGTCGCCATTGGAATTCCCCAACCATCACTTGTTGCAGAGTTATGATCTATTAAGTGATAAATTAAAGCTGGAAATAGCATTCCGCCCAAAGCTGCAATAATTGGCAGAGAAGCCTTCTTGATGCTAGATAGTTCTCCCTCAATTAATTCTCTTTTAATCTCTAGCCCCACCAACAAAAAGAAAACCGCCATTAAACCATCGTTTATCCAACTCAAGAAAGTATAATCTAGATCGAAACTTCCGGCAGTAAAGCCCAGTTTAGTATTTAAAAAGCGATTAAAATTTTCACTTAAAGGAGAGTTTGCAAGCGCAAGACTAATGATAACGCAGAAAATCAATAAAATACCACCAGTACTTTGAGATTTAAAGAAATCTTTGAAGGGTTTAATGTTAATGATTTTAGCCATATTCGCTAAAATAAGGATTACAAAGATATTATCGTGTTTAAAAGATAAAATCCTTGATTTTAGAATATTTTATGATTTCAAAATGAATTAAAACTGAGGTATTCTATAATTTAAATCGAGATTTTCTAGATAAAGTCTTCTATATTTCCTTTTCCCTCACGAATCACCTCAAACCCTCCATCGGTACAATCAATCACTGTTGAAGGAACATTATTACCGTAGCCTCCGTCAATCACTAAATCTACACTTTCCTGGTATTTTTCAAAAATCAACTCTGGGTCTGTGGTGTATTCAATAATATCATCTTCATCATGAATGGAAGTGGATAAAATAGGATTGCCTAATAATTGTACAATTTGTCTTGCAATGTTATTGTCGGGAACCCTGATGCCCACTGTTTTTTTATTACTCGATAAAAGTTTAGGCACATTATTGCTTGCATTAAAGATAAAAGTAAAAGGGCCAGGCAAAGCTTTTTTTAGCACCCTAAAAATCGTGTTATCTATGGGTTTGATATAATCTGAAATATGACTTAAATCATAACAAATGAATGAAAAATTAGCCTTTTCAGCTTTAATACCTCTTAATTTAGCAATTCTTTCAATGGCTTTTTGATTGGTGATGTCGCAGCCTAAGCCATAAACTGTATCGGTAGGATAGATAATGATACCGCCTTTCCTCAAAACCTCCACAACTTGTTCTAAGGCTTTATCATTCGGGTTTTCAGGATAGATACGTATTAACATCGTTAACAAAAGTAACTATTAAAGTTTGAAGTCGGTAGTCGGTTTTCAAAGTTAGAGATAAGAATTTGTTGATTAGTGGTTGGAGTTCAACAGTCAGCAAACAGAGTTAAAGAGTTAGCGATGGTTTTTGCTATTGTTTCTCGCTAACCGCAAATGTCATTATTTAAGAGCTTCTATTTTACAAAAATAGCATCGGAGAAACATTTTCTAATTTGTTAAATCCGCTTTCGAAATTAGAAGCAGAGAGATAAATTAAGACAAACGCTTTTTTAAACCGCTAAATAATCTCTTTTGTTGCGGTGATAGCGCTGTTTAGTGCTCCTAATAGCGAATCTCTATATTTAATGAAATTATCCTCCCGGTCAGCTTCTTCTCCTTTTTTTAAAGCCAATTTAGCCAACTTTACCTGTTCTAAATCGTTTTGATACAGTTTGGTAAATGCCTCTGGATTTTTGTTTTTTAATATTCTGACAGAATGCGAATATTGCTCAAATATATCTGTGATGATTGTTAAACTTTTATCATCGTAATTTTTTAAACCGCTAACCTTTGTCGTTAACTTTTCAAACTTTCCTCTTTCTTTTGCGTAACCCATATTTCGGCAAATATACAGTTTTTAGGCATTACTTATTGTCTGGCTTGGTGCAAGTTTTTTAGATAGGATTGGAGCTGAAAGAAAAATAAAATGAGGGTTATCAATGCAGCAAGAGCCAAAATCATATAAAGAATGTTTGCTCTCATCAGAAATGATAGAACTTATAAACCTATTTTAAATCAATCTTGGTTTACCCATAAGAATATCAGATTACACTCAGGAAAACAAAAGAGGTATCCCATC
Organism: Pseudopedobacter sp.; assembly: GCA_014378105.1. GTDB lineage: Bacteria > Bacteroidota > Bacteroidia > Sphingobacteriales > Sphingobacteriaceae > Pseudopedobacter. Next base: position 13,105 of record JACMOI010000047.1, on the reverse strand, counting down.
ACTAATTATCCTGCCGAATGATAATTTCTTTTGGCATTATTGATGTGTAGATCAGTTGTTTATTAAAACTTAACCATGACCTCGAGCTCTAAAATATCCATCTATGCCGCTCTTGCTGCAAATATCGGAATCGCTATTATTAAATTTATAGCCGCCGCTATCACCGGGAGTTCTTCCATGCTATCAGAAGGTATCCACAGTGCGGTAGATTCGGGCAATCAGCTGCTATTATTGATTGGAATTTCGAGAAGTAAAAAGCCGGCAGATGAGCATCATCCCTTTGGACATGGACAAGAGATTTATTTCTGGTCGCTAATTGTAGGCATTTTAATTTTTGGTTTGGGAGGAGGTATATCTGTTTATGAAGGGGTGATTCATATTCAAAATCCCGAGAAACTAGAAAATCCGTTTTGGAATTATATTGTCATCATCATAGCTTTTGTATTTGAAGGCACCTCTTTTGTGGTAGCTAGTAAAAATTTCATCAAGAAAGAGGGGAGCGGACAATTTTTTCACAAACTGCAGCAAAGTAAAGATCCTTCGCATTTTGTGGTAATTTTTGAAGATGGTGCTGCATTATGTGGATTGCTAATTGCTTTTAGTGGAATTTTCTTTAGTCATTATTTTAATAGTCCTAAGATTGATGGTGTAGCATCCATTCTAATTGGTGTTTTATTAGCCATTGTCGCCGTGATTTTAGTAATAGAGAGCAGAAAACTTTTGATTGGGGAAAGTGCAGATAAAGAAACACTAGCACTAATAAAAAGTATTTTAGCTGAAGATCCCGATGTGCTACAAATCAAACCGCCACTCACCATGCAATTGAGTCCTGATGAAGTATTGCTAGCGCTAGACATTCAATTTAAAAACGATTTAGAAAGTGAAGAATTGGCAAAAGTCATCCGTCGTTTAGAACAAAAGATTAAAGCGCAGCTGCCCACCATTAAACAGATTTTTATTGAGGCCAATATTTTTGTGAAGAAAGTGAACTAAAGTGATGAACTTTATGATCATTTATTCGATTAAATTATCTGGACAATGATCTCTCGAGAATTACTTACTTTAAGGAGAGGATTAACATGTCTTCTGACTTAATTTTGTTTCCTATATTTCTTTGAAAGAATAGCTATTTTGTTTAATTGGTGTGGTTATTGTAAAAAGAAGATCAATCTAAACATGAAACTATGAAATTTCTTTTTCCAATATTAGCTATTAAGCAATCTAAGCACATTAAAAGGAGTAAGACAGTTAAATTATTCACGTTCGTTTTGCTGAGTATTGGTTTTAATGCATGTCAAAATAACAACCAAAAACAAGCAGAAACTAGGGTAGCACAAGACAGTGTTACAAGTTTAAATACAGACACCACAGTAATTACACCTCCAAAAGAAATACAGTATTCTTTAGCACTAAGTGCGAATGCGCTACAAATAATTAACCAAAGCAATGGTTCAACAAATGAAATTGGTGTTGGGATGCCTTTAGAGCAGACCCTAGCCACCGTTGAAAAGGTTTTAAATTTAAAACCGACCATTGGCACCAATAGCGAATGCGGAGCTGGACCTTTAAAAATGGCAACTTGGGATAACGGCTTAACGCTGCTTTTTCAAGAAAAGAAAGGGGAATGGTTGTTTGTTGGTTGGGCAGCAAACCAAGCTAAAAACCCTGCACTAAAATTAAGTACAATGGCAGGTATAGGTGTTGGCAGTACCAGAAGTGAAATGGAAAGTGCCTATGTTATTAAAGTGGTTAAAAGTAGTTTAGGGTATGAATTTTCTACCAAAACCGATGATCTTTTTGGGATTTTTGATGGACCTGATAAAAATGCGAAAATCACCAATTTATGGAGTGGCGTAAGTTGTAATTTTAGGTAGTCATCAGTTCCACAAAGATTACTGCGTCGTTAAAATTCGGGTATGAACATGAAACTAGAAAAAAAGACTAATCTACCTGCCCCGAATGGTTAAAGTACTTATGCGAGCCATCACAATTAGGAAATCTTTTTGAATGCCCACAAACACAATCATTGATTCCTTTGCCCATTAAAATTCGGGGAGTATATTTCTCTATCCTTGCTTCACGACTTTTAGCTTGCTTAGCGGCAGAAAAGAAAATATGATAGGCTCTTTGTCGTCCAGGGGTTAAAGCTTTAAAAGCAGCTTTAAATGCAGCATTATTAGTTAACACTGCTGTTAGTTCATCAATGAATATCAAATCTTTACTATCAACAGTGTTTACCTTTAAACCTACTTTTTCTACCTCAATGGTTTCAAAAATATAGGCTTTTAAAGTAGGTTCTAGTTTGATGATTTCATCTACCTGAGTGAATTTAATTTGCCTTGCCGATTGTGAGTTTTCTCCAGGAGCAACTAAAATCGCGTCCGTATCATTTAACAAAACACCTTTTAAAAAACTGAGGGTACAATATTCTTTAAAAGCGTTCAGCATGATCACGTTTTTACCCTCAAAAGTATAACAGGGGACACCCCATTTCAATTCTTCTACCAGCTGAGTATCCAAAACAATCCTTCTCAATATTTTCAATTCTTGTTGCCATTTCTTGGCTTCATTTAAATATTCATCAACTTTTGGGTTCATTTTAACTGACGGTTATAGGTAAACTTTTAGTGAATTATGCCATTTTTAATAATAAACAATGTGATAATGAATTATCTTCCCTTAAATCTAGCGTCTCTGAAAAGTCTGGGCCTGCAATTCCTTCGACAATAGCCTGTTCCATTTTCCAGTCGGTTTCTTTTCCTTGTGAAGTAATGGCATTTAAAATTTTTCCTTTATGAATTTTACCAGATCCTGTCATTGTATTAAATATGCGTTAATGAGATTTAAATATAGGATGATTAATCCTTTTGTTCTAAAGGTTTTTTAGGGATATTCTATTATTTTGTAAGAAAGCTTGACTTTTATTTTTTCTTTTCAAAAAGGTAATGAAGCGCACCGGTTGACCATAATGACCAAAGAATTAAAACAGGTTGGAAAAACAAGCGAATCAATCTTTTAGCATCGGTATCTAAACCAAATGCAGCTATACCATTAGTATATTGAGAGATGTTCCCTGGGAAAATAAGCACATAGAAAATAGTCAGTACAATACCTACTGTTATTTTATGCTTCACTAAAAAAATCATGGCTAAACCAAAACAGATCTCTACAACGCCCGATGACAGCACTACAAAATCCATAAAGGCTGGGGTGCTGGGTAACCACCTGGGTACTTGTGCCTGAAAATCAGCTCTTAGAAAAGTTAAATGTCCTATGCCTGCAAAAACCATGGCAGACCCTAATAGGATGCGGAAAGCATTTTGTAGCATACTTGTTTTGATCACGTTTGTTTTGATTTTCATATACTAAGATAGTAAAAAGCCAGTCGTGATTTATTTGCTATTTTTTGAGATCTTTTATAGAAAATGCTCAAGAGATGAGATTTACTGTTTATTCTACACTCATCCTTTACCCAAAAGATGAACAGCTAAGAATCTCATTTTACTTGGTAACGGTTATATTTTTTAAAACAAAGTTGAGCTACAGGATGATATAAACAGTTTTTATACTAGGATCGTTTTTTTAAACAAAAACTCACTTACGAACAAAATTTTTTGGTAGTGGGTTGGTATTTGTTTAGCTACAACATTATTTTTTAGGATTCTTTTTGTTGCCATTCTGCTTTTGATAAATTATAGATATAATTTAGTTTGGGTAGTTCCCCAAAATAAGTCACCTCTTGTTCTTTAATTTTTGTAGCTTTTAATCTACCAATTGCTATTTGAGAACGAAGATTGGCAGCACCAACATGAAAATATACTTTAGAAACAAACTGAAAAATATAATTTAACATTAATGTTTTTACCGCATGATTAAAGCCTTTCCCCCAACAGGCGGTAGCGTAAAAAGTATAGCCAATAAGTATTTCATTTTCATTTTCGTTATGGCCGTAAAATCGAGTGCATCCTATTGTATTCCCACTGGCTATATCCACAATTTTATATGCGCCTTTACTCTGAATTGCTCCATCAAAAAAAGTTTTGAATACCTCCATCTTCCAACGGTTTTTGTTTGGATGTTGTTCCCATATTTTTGGATCTGCTGCAACTGCAAATAAATCGTCGAAGTCTTTTTCTTGTAGTGGATAAAGAATTACTTTTTCATTCTCTAATTGAAGTTGCGTATTGATTTTCATTATTGCTGCTTAAAGGTGTGTTTTGATTCGTCTGTTACGTATCTTAAAATATCACTTGTTATTTTAAAGGATTATTAACAATAATTATCGTATGGTCATAAGCTTGTTAATCGCATTTAACCTATTAGTTATTAATACCTTATAATACAAAATTTAATATAAATTGAGTGTAATTTACAAGCTTGGACCAGTAAATGATGAGGTAATAATTAAAGTGATTTTATATAGTTAGCTATAATATAAATTATTGCCAAGACAGCAATCAATGCAAATACTGATGTTGGATTTGCAAAGTTAACGGTCCAGCCCATTTGTTTTATTCTTTTAGGTGGGAAAATTCGCTTATCATTTTTATTGAAATAGAAAATCCCTAATATCCAATATTTTGGGTCTAAATAATCTTCGTTTTTAAATTCATGTTGGTTCATATCACTTATTATTGGTGAGGTATTTAGGTAATAATACTAATAAAAAGCTGCAAAAAAACTTAGGCGTTGAGAGATCTTGTAGGTCATCCCTTATTTATTGTGGCTAAAGCCCTTTTTCTTTTAATTCTTTATCAGTCAGTTAAAACTAACTAGAATAAATTTTTACTTCATTGCATCCATTACAGTTTGGCTTTAGCCAACTGCAACTAAATTATTTATTGCTTGCTTTAGCATCATTTTAAATACCTGATTTCAAGTTCATTTTTAGCAGTTTTACCTCCTTGGCATTCGCGGTTTCACTGCTGTCGACAATTGCAGATGAATGATAAAACACGGCTTTGGTTTTTTCTTTCAGGGATTTAACATTCGAAGATCTTAATCCTCCACCGGGCATAATGATAATTCTGTTATTTGCCTTTTCGACTAATTGGGCTAAAGTAGCTATCCCTTCTACAACATTTGCTTCTTGCCCAGAAGTGAGAATGGTTTTAAACTCGCACTCAATCACCTCTTCTAGCGCTCGAAAAACAGATGATGCAACATCAAAAGCTCGATGAAAAGTACAGGGAATAGGATATGCTAATGCTATTAATGCGGTATTTTTTTCATAATCAATGCTTCCATCTTTGGTTAAAATCCCGAAAACAAAACCATCGATCTTCAACTTTTTAAACTGTAATATATCAGCTTTCATTTGGTTGAATTCCGCCTCATTATATACAAAACTACCTCCTCTTGGTCTAATCATGACGTACAAAGGAATGGACAGTTTTTCTTTAGCCGTTTTTGTGATTTCAAAATCAGGTGTCGTTCCGCCCTCATCCATACGGTCACAAAACTCAATTCTGTCAGCTCCGTTTGCTTCCGCTACCAGCGCTGATTGCAGATTGAAACAAGCAATTTCGAGTTGATTCATTTTCATCTTGTGTTGAAATTATTTCCGTTTTATTTGGTGAAATATTCAGCGTCAATTAACCGATTTCCTGTTGCATCATGTACGGCATAGTTAAAGCCGCCTTGGATACAATAAGCGCCAGTTTCTCCTTTTTTATTTAAGGCAATAAAACCGACTTGAATGTCTTTTAGATTCTTATTTCTGAGTTTGGTGAGTTTTACAATTCTTTCTACCGCTTCTTCGCAAGCTTTTTGAGGAGATTTTCCTTGACGCATTAATTCCACTACCAAATGACAGCCTACAATCCTGATGACTTCTTCTCCGTGTCCTGTGGCGGTTGCTGCGCCAATTTCATTATCAACATATAGTCCTGCGCCAATAATAGGAGAGTCGCCTAATCTTCCATGCATTTTGAATGCCATTCCGCTAGTGGTACACGCTCCAGAAAGATTTCCGTGAGCATCCAATGCAATCATTCCAATGGTATCGTGATTTTCGATATTGGCTATCGGTTTATACTGACTGGTTTTGAGCCATTCTTTCCATTCCTTTTCAGACTCTTCCAACAATAAATTTTCTTTTACAAAACCCTGTGATAACGCAAATTGTAAAGCACCATCACCCACCAACATCACGTGGGGAGTTTTTTCCATCACCGCTCTCGCCACCGAAATGGGATGCTTAATATATTCTAAACAACCAACAGCACCAATATTAGACAGCTCGTCCATAATACAGGCGTCTAGGGTAACGCGTCCATCCCGGTCTGGTCTTCCACCATAACCCACACTGCGTTCGGTAGGGTCTCCTTCCGGAATTTTAACTCCCGCTTCCACTGCATCCAGTGCCCGTCCGTTATTTTTAAGAATTTCCCACGCAGCAGTATTTGCTGTTATGCCAAAATTCCAAGTAGAAAGCACAATGGGCTGCTGCGTGATAACCGATGGCACTTTAGTAACTTCTGCTGCTTTTAAGCCGAAGGAAGGTAAAGTTACTGCAACAGTGGCCATAGAAGTTGTTTTTAAAAAATCTCTGCGATTGGTCATATCCTTTATTTTTTTCTTATCCTAATCTCACAAGCTGGAATGAGCTTATCGCTCATCCTAAAATTTCTTATCCTATAAAAACTATTCCTAATATAGCCTTTCCTACACAATAATCTGTTGCAAACTATATTTCGTATGCGGTGTCTTTAATTAGCGTAAGTTTTAACGTTAGAGGGGAGCACAAATACCAAGATGAGTACTACAACTATTTACAAAAAGAAAATTTATTATATGCGCATGGGTTAAGCCCAGAAGATGGGTGCTGGTAGGGGATAAATTTTTTATTTAAAAATCATTTTCCATATCAATATGATCAACTGAAACTTTTAATTTTTTTGGTTTAAGTTTTTGAGTTTATAATGTGCACATCTTGCTGTGGAAAAGGGATGACTATATTGTTCTGTAATAGTTTTTCTAAAATAGCAAAGTTTAAATCACTGGTAATCTTTCCCTGTTTGTGGATCAGGGTTGTTGTCCAGATGCGCAGTTCAAAGTTAAGCGAACTTTCCCCGAAATTAATAAAGCGGACTACTGAGGGCAGTTCTTTAAGGACATCCTCATTTTCTAGTGCAACTTCCAGCAAAAGTTTTTCAACCAATCTCACGTCAGAAAGATAGGAAACACCAATAGGGATTTTAAACCTCACTACTTTATCATTATGGCTCCAGTTAATTACTTCCTTATTGATAAAATCTGAATTAGGAACAATGATGTTGATGTTGTCGTTTGTTAAAATGGTGGTAGCTCTGAAGGAAATTTCAATTACATCACCAGTAGTATCACCTATCTCAATTCGGTCTCCAACTTTTACCGGACGTTCTATCAAAATAATAATGCCGCTGATAAAATTACTAAAGACACTTTGTAGGCCAAAGCCAATTCCAATTCCCAGCGTTCCAAATAAAATCGTCAAAACACTCATATCAACTCCTGAAGTAGAAATAATAATGATGATGCCTATAGTGATAAAGAAGAGCCTAAATAAGTTTGCAATGGAATACCTCATCCCTAAATCAAGATTTCTTTTAGGAAGAACTTTATTTTTAAGAAGCCGCGAAATGATGTTTACGCCTACGATTAGAATAATGATGGAAAGAATAAAAACCGTCAGTTTCCAAAAGGTAATTTCATTGTTTCCTAGGGTAAAAATTTTGTAATCCAGAAAATCTTTTATTTGTTGAAATATGTATTTTAGTGTTTCCATTTCTTAAAATTTATAAAACAAAGGGATCAGTATAGAGGCTAGAATCCAGAATATCAAATTCAGAGGTGCGCCCACCCTAAAGAAATCAATAAATTTATAATTCCCTGCCGTATAAATCATGGTGTTGGTCTGATATCCAACAGGTGTCATAAAACTTGCCGAAGCAGCAAACATTATCGCAAACAAAAAGGGCTTAGCGTCTACCTCCATAGTATGAGCCATAGAAATTGCAATGGGCGTTAGTAAAACGGCAGAAGCACTGTTAGAAATTAATTCAGTTAAAATCGTGGTCACAAGATACAATATAGAAACCAATGCTATTGGACCCCAGCTGCCAAAAACGCTGAGAATATTTTCAGCCATCAGGTTGGCGGTTCCGGTTTTCTCCATGGCTATTCCCAAACTAATTGTTCCGGCCAGAAGAAAAATAATATTCCAATTGATGGCTTTATAAAGCTGAGCCATGGTGATTGAACGAAATAAAACCAATGCGGTAACTCCCAAAATAGCGCTTGCCAAAATTGGAAGAATGTTAAAAGAAGGCAATAACACCACCAATGCTAAAATTGAAAAAACGATCAGCATGTTTCGTTTATTCACCGCAATTTTTTCTTCTTTCTCAGAAATAATGATGAATGGATTTTCAATTTCATGAGTCCAGTTTTTGTATTCAGCAAATATTTCATTGTTTCCTCTTAGTAAAAGGATATCTCCTGGGCGAAGCTTGGTTCTTGTGAGGCGAGTATGAAGAATCCCTCTTCTACTCCTAATGGCTATAGCAACAGCTCCAAACTGATGTTTAAACCTTGCTTGCGAAATAGTTTTTCCTTGTAATTCGGAACCAGGGGTAACCAGCACCTCTGCAAGTGTAATATCTTTAGTTTTTAATTCTTCATCGCTTATTATATTTCCCTGGATAATTTCGACACCTTCTCTTTGTTGTATGGTACTTATCTGTTTAAAATTACAACTCAGTCGTAAAATATCTCCAGCTTCAACCATGGTTGAATAATTGGGTTCGGTAAAATGTTCTTCTTTTCTTCTGAAACCAATGACATCAATTTTCAAATCTGTTATGATGGTCGACTCAGCTATTGTTTTTCCTATTGATGGGGCATCTGGCAAAATGCGAATATCGGTCAAGTATTTTCCCATATCATAGTTCTTGGTAAGCTGGTTTGATAGGGTCCTTTCAGGGATTAATTTGTCTCCTGCAAAAAGTAAATATAAAACCCCCACAACAAATAAGATTATACCAACGGGAGCCATTTCGAACATTCCGAATGGAGCCAACCCTTCAGTTTGGGCAATACCACTTACAAGAATATTTGTTGAGGTGCCAATAAGCGAACAAAGCCCACCAAACATTGATGCAAAAGAAAGGGGTATCAAAATCTTGGATGGACTAATATTTGCTTTTGCACTTGCCGCTAAAATTATTGGAATAAATACGGCCACGACCGGAGTATTGTTTATAAATGCAGAAATAACGCCAGCGAAAATCATGATGAGTAAAATTCCTTTTGTTTTATTTTTAACCAATACTTTTGAAAGATAATTCCCGACATTAACAAGCTCGCCCGTATTCAGAATTGCAGCACTCAAACCGTACATCGCCATAATAGTGATGGTTGCACTATTACTAAATCCCCCTACAGCATCTACCGGAGTTATAACGCCACTAATTATTAACAACGAAATAATAATTAAACCAATCAAATCCACACTTAACCACTCCGTTATAAAAAGTATAACAGCGATAATTATAATGGCTATCGTAATCCACTGATCAATTGTCATATTTTATTTGTTTGCCTTTTGTTTAGGCCTCACATTAATTTCTACTTTATTATATACACTGTTTTCTCATTGCTTTACAAAACCGTTTAACTGCTATCTTCATCCACATGATCTGATTAGAATAGGAGAGAAGAGACAAGAATCCTTTTAATAAAATCTAATGAAAAATATCCGTGTTCATGAATGCGAATATGAATTACCTCCACACCAGATCAGTCGATGTGAAAATGCATATAGGTTATTATTTGTCCGTTTTAACGGGTCAATTACTCTCCATCTTGTAATCTATTGCATAATGCATCATGTTTATGTATAAAGGCTGTGGCATGTTTAGTCACTAACCTTTAACAATGAAAATTAGCTATGGATTTAAGTAAGCGCAAACTTATCTATAGCTTTTAAAAAATGTTGCAATGCGCTTCTATTCCGCTTTCTTTCTGTTTTTTAAAATAATTATGGTCACCATATAAATCAAAACGATGGCAAAAGGTATGGCAACAAATCTATATTCAGGAAGTAAATACCATCATAAAAGAACCACTAAAGTTCTCGTTACTGAATGGAAAATACCAACCCAATGATTAATTATCCATGAAAACGGAAGCCACACTAGTTCTGTTAAAATACCTATTGTCAGTGGTAAAGACGAATAGTCCATCATAAAAAATGGAATTGCGATTGAATATACCAAAATTGCTTGCCCCACTGTGAAAAAGAACAGTTTGTCAAATACATTTTTAGGCTTCTTCTTATCAAGAAAATTTTCTCCAGTAAATTTAGAAATAAACAGGCCCAAGTAAACAATACTACCAGTCGCAATAAATAATACCCAAACTGTTGCCTTCATAGATAAGGTAAGTCCCGCAATTCCGACTATTAACCAATGTTACCATTTTAAATGATTTATAATAGGCAAAAGAGGTCTTTGCAATTACCTAACACCTCATTGTTGTGCCAAACGGTTGGCAGCTAAAAGAAGTTGGCGATTTCGGAGACAAAAACTGTCTGCCATGGTAGCACTTGATACGAAGCACAAACATTCATTTAACCACTTAACCGCCAATTTCTTGTAGGTGCTGTTATAGGCTTCGTCAAGTTGTCTCGTCATTTTCTACTAGTGTTTTAAGTGTCAGTTTGAGGAAGATAAAACCAATTGTCCCTGCAAGAAGTGAAGCGATTAAAATAGCGATTTTTGAATTGTTTACGATGTCTGCATTGTCAAACGCAAGAAGCGTAATGAAGATTGACATTGTAAAACCGATACCACCTAAAAAACCTACACCAATTATATTTTTCCATTTCAAGTCTGCCGGCAATGCACAAAGTCCCAAGCCGACACCCATAAATGAAAAGAGCACAATGCCTAAAGGTTTTCCGATTACAAGCCCGGCAATAATTCCTAAACTGTTTGTGTGTCCTAAACTACTTTGCCAACTGTCGCCAACAGCAATGCAAGTATTGGCTATTGCAAACAATGGAAGAATAAAAAAAGCAACTGGTTTGTGCAATAAATGTTGTAGAATATATGAAGGTGATTTTTCTCCTTTGTTGCGAAATGGAATTGCAAATGCTAACAGAACGCCAGTTATTGTAGCGTGAACACCTGAATGCAACATAAAATACCACATTATAACACCGCCAATTAAATACGGAATTAGGTTGTAAACTTTTAGTCGATTTAGAATGAGTAGAAAACCGAAAACACCTAGTGAGATAAATAAATTTATAAATTCAATTGATGTTGTATAAAAAATTGCAATAACTATGATTGCTCCTAAGTCGTCTATTATTGCCAATGCTGTCAAGAATATTTTTAGAGAGGTCGGAACACGATTACCTAAAAGAGATAAAATGCCAATAGCAAAAGCAATGTCTGTTGCCATTGGAATAGCTGCACCTGCTTGAGTGTCTGTTCCGAAGTTGAGTAACAAAAATAGTCCGACTGGAACAAGCAAGCCGCCAATTGCGCCAAAGATTGGCAATGAAGCATTTTTTATATCGGAAAGTTCACCGTGATAAATTTCTCTTTCTAACTCTAAACCAATGAGTAGAAAGAAGATGGTCATTAGTCCGTCATTTATCCAATGAACAATGCTGTGACCACCCAAGTCAAAATGCCAAAAGTTAATATATTCTGTTTGCCAAGCAGAATTTGCAAGAAAAAGTGAAAGAGCGGTCACGAAAACTAGAATTAGTCCGCCTGCTTTTTCGCTTTCAATAAACTCATTATAAAGTCTTGTTAATTTCATTGTCATGTCTGTCGGTGTCGTGTCTGCTATGCTTGCCCATAACTTTTTGCTAATTTGTACTGAAATGGCATTGCTTGTAGAACCATTGTCGCACTGTACCAAATTAAGTAAATTATTGATGAATTAGCGTTAACTACCGTCAGTCATTTTTGTACAAATTTGCTGTTATAAGTAGCCTTTTTATCAAATATGAAAAGTCAATATTTAGAAGTCTTAAAAACATTTTTACTCGGTTGTTTGGTCTGCTTTGTTATTATTTTCTTCACTTTTATTTTGCCAAAGATTGCTGAATGTATTAGCCAAAAAGAAAAAGATAATTATGCCACCAATTGTAAATGCATAATAATTAAAAATTTTTGATTTTACTTCTTCGTTATTTGATAAAAGTGTCATTAATATATTTCTGATGCTGTCTTTTAATATTTTTTCATTTTTGTAAATCTTGTCTTGGAAAATAGTTCGTTCCAAGTATTTATTATGTTCAGTATTAACAGAGTCGAAGTTTTGAAGTGTAATCTTATTTAAGTCGAAATGAAACGATGTCGTGTCAGAATTGTCGATGTCTATATATGTAGATTGTATTGACTTATTGTAGGCTTTAGTTTCAGCATTAAAACTTATGAAACAAAAAATGAAAATTATTGTAGAAGATATTCCAATAATTAAAAGAATTTTAAACGCTATTTTAGGATGCTTATATGAAATAAACGACATTCCTGTGATAAGAAGAGGTAATAATGTTGATAGTAGGATTGTTTCCATTAAGGTTACTTATAACTTGTATATATGTATTATTACTTCTCCATCATACAACTAAATGTTGCTGTATTACGGAACATTTTTCCGTCTTATTCTTCCATAGTTTACTCATTACAAAACCCAAGATAACCAACAAAAATCACCCGCCCAAATAACTATTGCATTTAAGTTAAAAATACCAACAATCTGGTATTGTTTTTTAAAAAATTATTTACGAAATTTAACCTATCGTTTATTTAATTACTTAAAATAGGAAGATATTTGACAACAGTAGGGTGTTGGTGTATCCATCAGACCTTAAATTTTGGGCGGATAAGTGTGATAAAACTGTTTATGGTTTGTATCACCAAATCCAAGAATTTTTTCAATTGACTAGAGAAATCAATCTCACCATCTTTCACCTACGAGATTATTACCACATCTCGTTAGAAGATGTCATGAGTAGGATCAATTAAAAGTTCGTACATTCATTTTTCTTGTTTCATACAATGAGGAGGTTGACCGTGGTAGGCAACCTCTTTTTTTATGC
>JACMOI010000046.1 GCA_014378105.1 Pseudopedobacter sp. | reverse complement strand
GGCAGAAGAAAGAACAGCCGAAACCGCCAACGTTTATAATGAATTAGGACTGGCGGAGTATGCTGCTATAGAAGCATTTAAACGTTATCATTTCTGATAACGTTTAATCTTGGTAGGTCAATTAATAATAAAATGCTAACCACCTAATAGTACATTTTTATACGTTTTTTTATTTAATGTCATTTTTGCTTCAGCTGGTGCAAGCTGTTAGTGCTTAACCATTCCGTAATTAACCCTGAATTTGTTCAGTCTAGGAAATTCTTTTTCTAAAAAGCCCTGCCTACCCCATTCACACAATAATTCCATGAACGATGGACCATGAACCATCTTTCATCAACCATCAACCATCCGCCATGAACCATTAACCATTAACCATCCACCATGAACTATCCGCCATCCGCCATCAACCATCCGCCATCTTCCGATATCAAACTCGAGCTTCGGTCTTCGGTCACCTGTCTTCGGACTTAACCCCCCTAAAAAACAACCTCCCGATTACTCAATGCAACAAACCGCACATCATGGCTCACTAAAATAACAGTCACCTGCCCTTTTAAAATAGAAAGCACTTGTAACAACCAGCTCTTGCAAGTTTCATCTAAAAAAGCGTCAGGCTCATCTAAAATTAAGAGTTGTGCTTTTTGGTATAATGCCCTCAGAATACAAATCATCTTTTGTTGACCGCCAGAAAGGACTTTAACCTCCGGAATGATGAGCGTTTCCAATCCTTCTGCAAATTGGGCAAAGAAGGTTTCCAAGTGGAATAGCGTACAGAATTTCTGAAAATGAATAAGGTCACTATCCTTTTGTAGGGTGATGTTATATAGCAAACTACCTTCTAAAAGCCTGCATTCCTGAGGTACGTATGCATAAATACCATTAAAAACATGAAGATTTGGCTTTCCATTAAATTGCATGTTACCTTCGTCAAAGGTCATTTGTCCTAGGAGTGCTTTCAGGAAACTACTCTTACCACAACCATTCGCCCCATGAATAACAATAAAGTCGCGTTTATAAACCTTCAAATTAAAATTTCTGAATAACCAATGGGCACCATTCTTCCTTCTTAATCCAACATTTTCCAAAATTAGCGATTCAAAAGCCTGCCCTGCTGCATCATTTGGCCAATCCACCTGTTGGTAGTGCTCAAAACTCCATTTCCTTTTTTGATGCCCTTTTTGAAGATAAATATTTTTCACTGCACTCAATAACCTTTGAGCAATGGGCATTTGAAAAAAAAGGATACTCACCATCGCCATCAAGGTCCCTTCACTAAATTTCCCTCCTACAAAACGCCCCAACAACAACAAGATAACTCCATACCAAATCAGATTTTGAAAACCCTCTAGCTTGGTTTGTATCTTCCCCATAGTATAACCATAACTTCTTTGTTGTTGATAAAAACCCTCATGTCCTAGTAAAACGACATGGGTCAATTCATCATGAGGGTTACCGCACCCAAAACTTTGCTTTTGTTGAAACCAGTTTAAATACTGTCTTTCCGTAACCTGTTGTAATTGTTCCACCTGCTCTTGTTCCTGAAAAATCTCAGGCAATAGCCACCACAAATAAAAAGATAGACTCAACTGCCCCATCACCAATAAGGCCCCTATCATAGGGTCATAATAGAAACACAAGCCCATCCAAATCACATACAAAAGGCAGTCGTTTAATACCTGTAAAGTAATGCCCACTGTAATTTGTGCAATCTGATGATGCGCTCGCCAAATTCGTTTGAAATCATAGGGATGCAGCTGTTGAAAAGTAGCACTCGTTTGTCGGCTCAACGAAGTAAACCAGCTAGCTAAACCGTTTAAGAAATGCTGATAATTAAAATCAACTGCAATCCGATGTCTAAAATATCCAATAAAGCTTTTCAGTAAAATACAGACCCCTATCAAAGCTAAATGATAATAAAGCTGGTCCCCTCTTTTCTCTATTCTCAAATGATCCGTAATCCTTTGCAAAAGAATGGGTGTAGCTAAACTAAGGAGGCTGGCAACAGCACCCCAAAATACCAGCAATATCCCTAATAAATAATTCTCCGCGGTCCACAACTTCAAATAAGGATGCCATAAACTATTGCCCTTAAGGGTTTTTTCTAAATGAAAAGATAGGGCATATCCCTTAAATTTTAAGGTCTGTAAAGAACAATACTTTAACCCTTTTGCGGGGTCACCTACTAAAACTTTTACAGCTTTCCCCTTACTTAATCGATAGGGATAGAGCAAAACGGCATGAGAAAAACCACGTTCATTTTCAATGGCAATTAAGCTCAGCTCCTCTAGCGCCAATAATTGTTCTACATTCAACTGCTGGGCATCCACTTTTAACCCCATTGCTTCTGCTTCATTTTTTATCGCCAAAAAGGATAAACCCTGCTCTCCTAAAATTCCATAAGAAACCGGCGATAAACTCAAATGATAAAAATCCGCCACACTTTTAAGACACGCAATGCCACAATCGTTTTTCAGATATTGCCGATGAAAGGTTCTTTTAACTTTTAAAGGGATCATATACTTTGTTGCAGTAAATAAGTAAATAGCATCCAACAGAAATAAGCGAGGTAGTAAGCATACACAATGGCTGCGGTGTGATCCCCAGTTTGTGGCGCCATCTTTTTGATGACAAGCGCAATTACAAATGGATAACCCAAATCAAATAAATTGACAGACTGCAACAGATACCATGTTCCCTGTTCCAATAATCGATCTGTAAAAAAAGCCACCATTGAAAGTGGTGCAAAATGCGCATAATGGCTCCTCAAATAATCGGTCGGGACCATCCAATGGAAATAAATAAGCTTAAAACATTGCGGTGCTAAAAGAAGGGGGTAAGCGATAATTACACCCAAAAATAACGTTGAAAAGGAAACCTTACTTTTTAGCCCATGATAACTAAAGCCACTTTCAATGATCAGGCAAATAATAACAAATTTTAAGAATAGATAGAAGGGAAATAAAACAAAAGACCATTTCATTACCGCCGTAAAACCATTAAAAATACCCGTTTCCCCACCATCACTCAATTCATAAAGTTCACTCGCATACAGCGTTTTTAATTCAAAATGTACCAACAATAATTGGAATAAGCATACTGCACTAAAACAGTAACCAATCTTTAGATAATGTGGATGATTGGAAGTTTGGGTAATGGCTAATTTCATGGATCTAAACTCTAGGTTTAGGGCCAAAACAACTATTCCTCAGAAAAATGAATTATTCGATATAGGAATAGCAGTAACCATTTGATAGACACCCTCGTAAAATACCCTATGTTGCTATCAATAAACACTTTAATAGTAATTTTTCTTTCCATCTTTTCCATCATTGGCTTAAGCTTCAGACGTTTTTACTTTTCTTGCATATTTCACCCAGCCTCATTTCCAACGCATACCAAATGGCATACCCTGTTGTCCAGCGCATGCATCCATGCAAATGGGTTTCATGCCTTATTTAACCTCGGCTTATTATATATTTATGGGAACGAGTTAGAAAGATTAATGAAAGTAAATGCTTTCAATCCAGGATGGCTACTCGTCTTATTTGTTGCGGCAATAAGCTTAGCGAATTTGCTGAATTTAGGCATACATCGCCATCATTTGGCATTCAGTTCGGTGGGGGTAAGTAACGGCGTGTTTGCCATCATGGCTGCAACCCTTTTGTGGAGTCCTCATAAAATCATCCATTTTATGCCATTCATCACCTTACCAAATATGTGGCTCGTTCCTATTTTGTGGTTTTTAAATATCATTTATGCGGTAAAGAGTAAATTAGAAATAGTTTATTCTGGTCATCTGGTAGGTATAACGAGCGGGGTTATTTCTACGCTTTTAATCATATAACCGGGCTATGCCCGGCTAAATTCACCACCATCCTAAACACTCTGGTCCTGTTGCTGCAACAACTCCACCGACTACCGAACCAACACCACCAAAAAAACCACCGAATACCACACCTAGCCCAATCGCCTGTGCACATTCATGATCTCCTACGATAATCTTGGCCAGCTCTTCATCATTTAAATTTTTCATGTTTTTTTATTTAATTTCTCCTCAATAACAAGGATTAATCAAATCACGCAATACATTTCAGGTATTGCTATACATCGTAATCATAAGTTATTCTTTGTAGGAATAGTAAATTTTTCATAAATTGTTAAAACCTTATAAAACGTACGATGATTGGCGAACTAATTAGAATCGAAAGAGCTAAAAAAGGCTATAGTCAAGAATACATGGCTTTTATGCTCGATATTTCACAAAGCACCTATTCAAAATTGGAAAGTGAAAGCTTAGAACTGAATATCAAACGCTTGTATCAAATTGCTGAAATTTTAGACGTGAACGTCTATGATGTTTTACCACCTTCCAAACAATCTGCTATGGCTGCACCCAATTTTTTTCTAAAAATCTGGATCAGAATGGCCCTCTTCCTTAGAAAAAAGAGCTATCAAACAACGCATTCAAATGGCTAAAAATGCTAAACAAAACCAAGGGATTGAGTAGTAATAGGATAGTAATAGGATAGTGATAGGATAGTAAAAGGATAACATTAGTTTTTTAGGTCTTAAATCAACCACTAAAACCAAAAAAAAGCTTCACATTCCGTTATCGGGAAGTGAAGCTTTTTCTTTTGTGGTGCCTGCTGGGATCGAACCAGCGACACAAGGATTTTCAGTCCTTTGCTCTACCAACTGAGCTAAGGCACCCTACCATTCCCTCATTTGGTAATTGTTAGGGATTGCAAATGTAGGCTCTTTTTGTTAAATCACAAATAAATTTTAAAAAAAACCATGGGTCGTATGATTAAAAATAGTAAACGACTCATAATCATAATAATAGAAAGCCATTTCCCATTAAAATCATTCTAAATAAAAATAGAATGCATGCATAGTAAATTTATTCCCTCTACTTTCATTATCTTAGCTTTTAAAACCAATTATTTCATAAATGATAGCGCAAATCATCTTTCTAATCATATTTCTAGCGGCCTCCATCCTATTCACCATTCAGGTGCGGAAAATTATCCGCAATATCAATTTAGGTAAAGACATCAACCGCTCTGATCATACCGCCGAGCGTTGGAAAGTAATGGCAAAAGTAGCCCTGGGGCAAACCAAAATGGTACGCCGCCCTATTGCAGGCATCATGCATATTTTTGTTTATGTAGGCTTTATCATCATTAATTTAGAAGTATTAGAAATTATTATAGATGGCTTATTCGGCACACACCGCATATTCTCCTTCTTAGGTAGTTTTTATAGCTTCCTGATAGGCTCCTTCGAAATTCTAGCGCTATTAGTTTTAGTGGGAGTCATTGTTTTCTTGGCCCGCAGATTAATTTTAGGCTTAAAAAGATTCTCTGGTGTAGAGATGAAAGCTTGGCCCAAAGCAGATGCCCTATACATTTTAATCATTGAAGTATTGTTAATGAGTGCATTCCTTACCATGAATGCTGCTGATTACAAATTACAATTAGCCGGATACGGACATTACATCCTAGCAGGAAGCTTTCCGATATCTCAATTCTTAACTGGTTTATTACCTAACAGTCCCGAAGCGTTAGAGCTGATAGAAAGAGCTTGCTGGTGGGTTCACATTGTGGGCATATTGGCATTTTTAAATTACCTACCCATATCTAAGCACTTCCACATCATACTAGCATTTCCAAATACCTGGTATAGCAACCTCCACAAAAAAGGAAAATTTACCAATATGGAAACGGTTACCAACGAAGTGAAAGCCATGCTCGATCCTACATTTACACCTCCACCTGCCGATGCGATCGGTCGCTTTGGAGCTAAAGATGTGCAGGATTTGAATTGGGTGCAATTGATGAATGCTTACACCTGTACCGAGTGTGGACGCTGTACTGATGTTTGCCCAGCCAATCAAACAGGTAAACTGCTTTCTCCTCGTAAAATCATGATGGATACCCGAGACCGTTTAGAAGAAGTGGGTAATAATAAAGCGAAAAATGGAAAAGATTACGACGATGGTAAGTCACTTTTAGATGACTACATCAGCCGCGAAGAAATATGGGCTTGTACCACTTGTAACGCCTGTACAGAAGCTTGTCCAGTAAATATCGATCCGCTTTCCATCATCGTCGATTTACGTCGCTATGCCGTGATGGAGGAATCAAACGTAGCCGGAAGTTTAAATGCCATGTTCTCCAACGTCGAAAATAATGGCGCTCCATGGAAATATTCACCAGCCGACAGGTTAAATTGGGCAACTAAAGATTAAGATAAGGGCGTTCGGGCGGGCTTTACACTATATCTTTTTTGTCATCCTGAGCGGAGTCGAAGGGCGCACAAAAAAGGATGTCGTTTCAATCCCTAACGCAAAAAACTAAAAACTCACCGCTCGAAACTCATAACTATCAAACTGACAACGAACTACTAACAAACTGACAACGAACCAACTGACAACGAACCAACCAATGACTAATCAAATAAAAATACCAACTATGGCAGAAATGAGGACTGCCGGAGAAAAACCAGAAATCCTATTTTGGGTAGGTTGTGCAGGTAGTTATGATGAGAGAGCGCAACGCATCACCAAAGCTTTCGCTAAAATCTTAACCCATGTAGGTATTAAATTCGCCGTTTTAGGAACCGAAGAAAGTTGTACCGGTGACCCCGCAAAAAGAGCTGGAAATGAATTCCTCTTTCAAATGCAAGCCATGATGAACATTCAGGTTTTAGATGGCTACCAAGTTAAAAAAATAGTCACCGCTTGTCCACATTGCTTCAACACCCTAAAAAATGAATACCCGGAGTTGGGTGGTAATTATGAGGTTATCCATCACACGCAACTCATTCAAGATTTAATCATCAAAGGTAAATTAAAAGCCGAAGGAGGAGATTTTAAAGGTAAAAAAATCACTTTTCACGATCCTTGTTATCTTGGTCGAGGAAATGGAGTTTACGAAGCACCAAGGGCAGCGCTAGAGATTTTAGATGCCGATTTGGTAGAAATGAAAAGATGTAAGTCTAATGGTTTATGTTGCGGTGCAGGCGGCGCTCAAATGTTCAAAGAACCAGAAAAAGGAAAAAAAGATGTCAACATAGAAAGAATGGAAGATGTTTTAGCATCAAAAGCCGAAATTGTAGCTGTTGGCTGTCCATTTTGTATGACCATGATGAATGACGGCGTTAAAAATTTCAATAAAGAAAATGAAATTGAAGTTTTAGATATTGCCGAAATATCAGCAAGAGTAAACGGACTTTAAATCTATCTCCAAATCAATTTAAGAATGGTACTTTTAACGCATTCATGATAAGTATTGTAATAGCCGATGATCACACCTTATTTGCAAAAGGCTTAGCAAGTATCCTTTCAGAAGAGCAAGATTTTAACATTAAAGGGATTTTTAATGATGGCAGATCTATGATTGATTTTGTAAAGAATCAGGAAGTAGACATCGCTATAATAGATTTGAATATGCCTCGATTCGATGGAAGAGACACGCTTGCCAATCTAAACGAATTAGAAGATTCTAATCTTAAAAGAATCATTGTTTCTATGTATGCCGAAGAAGCGTTACTCAATGATTGTTATGATTTAGGTATAGACGCATATGTTTTAAAAGATACCGAGCCAGACATTTTAAAAAATATTATTAGAGAGGTTTATGAGGGGGCATATATTATAAATGATAATCAGATTTCAAAACCGAAAAAAGGGAACTATTTTAGAGACGACTTTAATAGTAAATATAAACTTTCAAAAAGAGAAGTTGAGGTCATTAATCTAATTGTTGAAGGGCATACCAATGTAAAAATTGCCGAATATCTTTTTTTATCCGCCTTTACAATAGACACCCATAGAAAAAATATATTGAGAAAATTAGGCCTAAAAAATATTGCAGAGTTGATCAAATTCGCCATCGATCAGAAGATAAAAAACTTGAAAGGCCCTCTTTAAAAAATCCGAAATAGTTCCTTCAAATTTCAGGTGTGCCAGTATCTTTATTATCTAATCTCTTTTCGACTCCTATTATTAAATTTACTGCTATTAATAGCACTATCTATCATCAAATCAGAAATAGGTAATAATATCCTTGCATTCAAACTGGGATGTTTAGATTCATCCACCCTAACTCTTGTTGGTATCGTACGTTCAGATGATAACCAGAAGCTAAGCAATACTGTATGCGCTATTAAAACCGCAAATAAAATCAACAAATAGATTACTTTTTTATTTTTCATTCTCGCTACTACTCCTTCAACGTGGCTAAGTTAATAATATAGGTTTCATAAAAAAATACCTATTTATAGGTATTTATGAACATCTGTTTCAGGTTCATTAAATTAGTTCTTAAATCCATCATTTGATCCATGGGGATATTTTTCAAAGGAATCTTTACTTCGTTTTCCATTTCATCTATATCCCCGCCTTTTGCTCCATAGGTCTGAAAAATTATAGATGAATCTTCACATTTAAACACCAACAAACAGGCATTCTCCGAACCTAAAAAGTCAACATCTTTAAATTTATCTAATCTAAAACTATAATATTCAACAGATTTATCTGATTTTTCTCTCTTATACCTGATAAAGCCTCCTTTAGTTATTTCTAATTTACTATTTCGATGACCTAATAACTCTTCAGCATTGAATCTATTATAAAGCTCCAAAACATTTTTTCTAGAGTCTTCAAAACTTAATATTCCGCTTATAAGTAAACTAAGGAAATATATAGAAATGAAATTTTTGATATTAAGGAGATTCATCACTTAAATTTAAGCCCCGAAATAATGATCTTATTAAATATTTTTCAACTTATTAACGTCTTTAAATAATTTCACTCCTCTAAACACAGTTATTTATACATTAAATAAGATTTACATTTTTTAGATAAGCCATTTTATAAAATTGACTAATTTTGAGTCATGATGAATCATCAATCCAGAGTTTGGGTCTATCAATCAAACAGAGTTTTAAGTGCTGAAGAAACTGAAACAATCAATAATGCTTTAATAAATTTTATTAAAAGTTGGACAGCGCACAACCAACAACTGAAAGCTGCTTTTGAAATTAAGTATCATCGCTTTTTAGTTTTAATTGTTGATGAAACCCAAGCTGGAGCTAGCGGTTGCTCTATTGATAAATCTGTTCATCTGATGAAAGAATTGCAACAACAATTTCATATTGATTTATTTGATAGATTTAACATCGCCTATAAGTTAGATGAGGAGGTTAAATCAGCACCGAAAGAGGCTTTTGAAGAATTAATTAAAACAGGAGCCATTAATGCTAATACAATTGTTTTTAATAATTTAGTCCCTGATTATGGCCAGTATTTAGAAAAATGGGAAGTTCCTCTTAAAGATAGCTGGCATGCTAAGGTTTTTAAATTAGAAAGCGTTCTTTAAAACTCCTAATCTTTCTAAATTCGCGATATTTCTTAAAATAAGATATTGCCGATGGTAAATATACGCTGTTGGATTAGCTGGAGACCATTTTAATGGATTTGGTAATACAGCAATCAAAAGCGCCGCCTGCCCTTTTGACAAGTTATCCGCTGATTTTCCATAATAGGTTTGACAAGCTTGTTCAGCACCATAAATTCCATCTCCCGTTTCTATCATATTAAGATATACTTCTAAAATTCTTTTTTTACTCCAAAAAAGCTCAATTAAAAAGGTGAAATAAGCCTCAAACCCCTTCCGAATATAAGATCTCCCTGACCATAGAAAAACATTCTTTGCTGTTTGTTGACTTATGGTACTCCCTCCTCTCATCTTCTTACCTTGTTTATTCTTCTCATAAGCTTTTTCTATGGCCTCGAAATCAAAACCATGATGAGTCATAAACCTTGCGTCTTCTCCAGCAATAGCTGCCTTCTTTAAGTTTAAAGAAAGCTCATCAAAATCTTTCCATCTTTTCGCAATCTTCCAGTCTTTACCCTCAAAATTTCGTTCAAATCCACGTTCGACCATTAAATAAGTAATAGGTGGATTAATGAATTTATACAATAGAACCCAAAAAATACTGATGGCAAAAAACCAAAGCATCGCTTTCAAAAGCAGCCTGATTAACTTTTTTAAATTAAATTTTGATCTATTGGTTTTTGTTTTACCGGGCATAAAGCTCTAAAATAAAAAATGCTTCCTGAATAATTCAGAAAGCATTCAAATATATTTTAATAGGGTTGCTTATTCAGCAACTACAGTAAAAGGAACTTTCACTTTAACTTCTTTATGTAAATTTAAGTTAGCGATATAATCTCCAACAAATTTTACATCAGTTTCGAAAGTAATTCTTCTTCTATCCACATCAAAACCTAATTTCTTTAATGCATCAGCAACTTGAATAGTATTCACTGCTCCAAATATTTTTCCGCTTTCGCCAGCTTTTGCACCTATAGAAAGTGTAACACCTTCTAATTTAGCCGCAATTGCATCTGCATCTTTCTTAATTTTATCTTGTTTAAACTGAGCTTGTTTAATATTCTCAGCTAAAACTTTTCTTGCCGACTCGGTAGCTAATATAGCTTGACCTTGAGGAATCAAATAATTACGGCCATAACCCGGCTTAACAGAAACGACATCGTCTTTCTCGCCTAGGTTCTTTACATCTTGTTTTAATATTACTTCCATGTTAGCCTCCCTTATTTTAAACCATCAGTTACGAATGGCAATATACCAATATGACGAGCTCTCTTTACCGCTTGAGCTACTTTACGCTGATATTTCAAAGAAGTACCTGTCAATCTTCTTGGTAAAATTTTACCCTGATCGTTAATGAACTTTAAAAGGAAATTCCCGTCTTTGTAATCAATGTATTTAATTCCGTTCTTTTTAAAACGGCAATACTTCTTTCTGTTATCCTCCACCTTGGGAGCAGTCACATACTGGATTTTGTCTTGTGCCATTAGTTTGCTACCTCCGCTTTGTCTTTTTTCTTGTTAAAAGCACCACCACGTTTCTTCTCGTTATACGCAACAGCATGCTTATTTAAACTAATTGTTAAAAATCGCATTACACGCTCATCACGCTTTAACTCGATTTCTAATTTGCCGATAACCTCTCCTGAGCATTTGTATTCAGTCAAGTGATAGTATCCAGTTGATTTTTTCTCAATTAGATACGCCAGTTTTCTCAAACCCCAATTGTCTTCCATAACAATTTCGGCTCCGTTGTCAGTTAGCACTTTAGTGAATTTTGCAATCACCTCTTTAGCAATTTCTTCTGACAACAATGGGGTAAGAATGATAGTGGTTTCGTATTGATTCATTTCTTACAATATTGTTTTTAAGTTTCCGCTTTTTGCGGGACTGCAAAAGTAGAGATTATTAAATTGAAAAACAATAGTTTAGAAAGGTTTTTCCATCATTTATAAGGCTAATCTCGTTTGTTATCAGGTTGCTTTGATAAACTCCTCAGTCATTTTTCATCAGAACAAACAAATTTCCGATTGATCACGCTTTAACCAGCGATTTAATTATCCTTAGATCAATAAAAATTATTCTTAACGACTTAACTACAGCCATTGGATACTTAACTAGTAAGAGCGAAAGATAAGACTGAAGAAAACGATAAGCTTTACAGCGCCATTTCTAAAGCAAAAGACCTCTAACAAATAAATGTTAGAGGTCTTTTATTATTCTAATCAACAATTACTCTGCTGATTTTTCTTCTTCAGAATCTGGTGTTTCTTCTACTGCTGTAGTTTCTTCCACTTTAACTTTAGGAGCTTTTTCTTCAACTACCACTGCTTCTTCAGCTTTGGCATCTGCTGCTACCGGAGCATCAGCTTTTTTTGCTTTAGCACCTCTTCTACGAGTTGTTTTCTTCTCTGGTGTTGCATTAGGATTGTAAGTTTCATTGAAATCAACTAACTCGATAATTGCCATTTCAGCATTGTCACCTAAACGATTTCCTAATTTTACAATTCTAGTATAACCACCTGGACGAGTTGCTACTTTCTCTGCCACTTCGCGGAATAAAGTAGTAACTACTTCTTTATTTTGTAAGTAAGCAAATACGGTACGACGAGAATGTGTAGTATCGTTTTTAGACTTTGTAATTAATGGCTCAACATAAATACGTAATGCTTTTGCTTTTGCAATAGTTGTTGTAATACGTTTGTGCTCTATAAGCGAAGAGGCCATATTCGCCAACATTGATTTTCTGTGGGCTGTCTTACGACCTAAGTGATTAAATTTCTTTCCGTGTCTCATTACTTTATTTATTTGCGCATACCGTCAGCTCTAGCCACAATGGCGAGCCGGGAATTATGCGTCATTTTCGCTTTTTATTCTTCGTCTAACTTAAACTTAGACAAGTTCATACCAAAAGATAACCCTTTTGACTTTACTAGTTCTTGAATCTCAGTTAATGATTTCTTACCAAAGTTTCTGAATTTTAACATATCAGCAACGTCATAAGAAACTAGCTCAGCTAAAGTTCTAATATCCGCAGCTTTTAAGCAATTTAATGCTCTAACTGAAAGATCAAGATCTACTAATTCAGTCTTCAAGATCTTACGCATATGTAAAACTTCTTCGTCAACTTCTTTAGTTTCTTCTTTAGCTTGTGATTCTAATACTAAATTCTCATCAGAGAACAACATAAAGTGCTGGATTAAAATTTTAGCAGCTTCTTTTAATGCCTCTTCTGGGTTAATTGAACCGTCAGTTGTGATATCTAAAACTAATTTCTCATAATCAGTCTTTTGTTCAACTCTGAAGTTTTCAATAGTGTATTTGACGTTTTTAATTGGCGTGTAGATAGAATCAATAGCAATAACTCCAACGGGAGCATCCATATTTTTATTCTCTTCTGCCGCAATGTAACCTCTTCCTTTGTTGATAGTTAATTCAATTTCTAAAGTAACTGAATCTTCCATATTGCAAATCACAAAATCAGGATTTAATACCTCGAAATTGTTTGAAAATTTAGTGATGTCGCCGGCTTTAAAAGACTCTTGACCACTGATAATCACAAATATTTTTTCAGAATCACCAGAATCTCCGGTCTTCTTAAAACGCACTTGCTTTAAGTTCAAAATAATATCTACCACATCTTCTGCAACTCCTTTAATAGTTGAAAATTCGTGGGAAACACCTGAGAAACGTACTGAGGTAATTGCGTAACCTTCTAATGAAGAAAGCAGAATTCTTCTTAAAGCATTACCAATGGTAACACCAAATCCAGGTTCCAACGGACGAAATTCAAACGTACCATCGAAATCTGTTGATTTCTGCATAATAACTTTATCGGGTCTCTGAAATGCTAAAATTGTCATTTATTTTGCCTTATGTTTATCGTTAATTTTTGGATAAAACCACTAATTGCCGGCTCTAAAAAGTCAGCAATTAGTAGTTTATCATTATTTAGAGTACAATTCGACGATTAAGTTTTCCTTAATGTTTTCTGGGATACTTTCACGATCAGGATATTGTAAGAATTTTCCTGATAATGCTTTACCATCCCATGATAACCAATTGTATTTATTTATCATATGACCAGCAACTGAAATTGAAATAGCTTCCATTGATTTTGATTTCTCTCTTACTTCAACAACATCACCTGCCTTTAAAGTATAAGATGGAATGTTAACTACTTCTCCGTTAACTAAGATGTGTCTGTGAGAAACCAATTGACGAGCACCAGATCTAGTTGGAGCAATACCGAAACGGTAAACTGCATTATCTAATCTTGCCTCTAACAATTGTAATAAGTTTGTACCAGTAATACCTTCTCTAGCAGATGCTTTTTTGAAAAGGTTAGAGAATTGCTTCTCTAATACACCATAAGTATATTTTACTTTCTGCTTCTCTTGTAGTTGAGTTGCATATTCTGATTGCTTTCCTCTTCTTTTAGTAGCGCCATGCTGACCTGGAGGATAGTTTTTTCTGTCTAATGCCTTATCAGGACCAAAAATTGGTTCTCTGAATTTACGGGCGATCTTTGATTTTGGACCTGTATATCTTGCCATTTTTGTGATTTTTAAAGTATCAACTCAGCAAAACCTGAGTGAATCTTAGCTTTAAAACTTAATTAATTAAACTCTTCTTCTTTTAGGTGGACGACATCCGTTGTGAGGAAGTGGAGTAATATCTTTTATAGTTGTTACTTCCAATCCTGAACTTTGTAATGTACGAATTGCAGATTCCCGACCAGAGCCCGGACCTTTTACAAATACTTCAACTTTACGTAATCCTAAATCATGTGCTACTTTACCGCAATCAATTGCAGCCTGAGAAGCAGCATATGGAGTGTTCTTTTTAGAACCTTTAAATCCTTGCTTTCCAGCAGATGACCAGGAAATTGTTTGTCCCTGGTTGTTGGTTAGCGTGATAATGATGTTATTAAATGTCGCGTTGATGTGAGCTTGACCAATTGGTTCAACTACAACAACACGTTTTTTAGTAACTTTTTTTGACTTAGCCATCTTTTACTATCAATTATTATTTAGTAGCCTTTTTCTTATTAGCAACAGTTTTTCTCTTTCCTTTACGAGTACGAGAATTATTCTTAGTTCTCTGACCACGTAATGGTAATCCTTTTCTGTGACGTAACCCTCTGTAACATCCAATATCCATTAAACGTTTGATGTTTAATTGAACCTCTGAGCGAAGTTGACCTTCTACTTTGATAGATTCATTGATAATGTTACGGATTGCTGTTAACTCTTCATCGGTCCAATCTTGAACTTTTTTATCCACATTGATATCTGCCTGCTCCAATATTGATTGTGCAGTGCTTCTTCCGATACCGAAGATATAAGTAAGGCCGATCTCTCCTCTTTTGTTTTTTGGTAAATCAATACCTGCTATCCTTGCCATTTATTATTTGTTGATAGTTTAAAAATTAACCTTGACGCTGTTTAAACTTTGGATTCTTTTTGTTGATCACATAAAGTTTTCCTTTTCTGCGAATCACTTTGCAATCAGCGCTGCGTTTCTTAATGGATGCTCTAACTTTCATTTTATTTATATCTATAAGTTATTCTACCTTTGGTTAGATCATATGGAGACATCTCCAATTTTACACGGTCTCCAGGTAAAATTTTAATGTAGTGCATTCTCATTTTACCAGAAATATGTGCTATAATCTCATGCCCGTTCTCTAACTCAACACGGAACATTGCATTTGATAATGCTTCTTTTATTACTCCGTCTTGCTCTATCGAGGACTGTTTCGCCATATTTATTTGATATTTACCTATTTAGCATCTCCCAAAGCGGGATGCAAAATTAAGTAAAAATATTTAAAATCCTATTTTTTATTTAAAACTTCTTCTACGTATTTAAAAGTTGATAAAACATCAGCTTTACCCTTCTTAATCGCAACTGTATGCTCAAAATGTGCTGAAGGTTTCTGATCAATCGTTGAAACTGTCCAACCATCATCCCAAAATTTAACTCCTGCTCTTCCAGCATTAATCATCGGCTCGATTGCCAATACCATGCCTTCTTCCAATTTTATTCCGCTTCCTCTTTTTCCGTAGTTTGGTACTTCTGGCTTTTCATGCAAAGCTCTACCAACACCATGTCCTACCAATTCTCTAACTACTCCAAATCCATTCTTCTCGGCATGTTCTTGGACTGCAAAGCCTATATCTCCAATTCTAGATCCAACAACTGCTTTCTCAATACCTAAAGCTAAACACTCCTTAGTTACATCTAGTAACTTTTGAGTTTCCTCAGCTATGTTTCCGATTGTAAAAGTATATGCAGAATCTCCAAAATATTTATTCTTTATTACTCCACAATCAACAGAAACAATGTCTCCATCTTTCAATATATATTCGCTTGGAAAACCATGTACTACTTGATCATTTAATGAAATACACAAGGTGTACGGAAATCCATTATAATTTAAGAATGCCGGAACCGCTTTATGATCACGAATAAATTCCTCAGCAATTTTATTTAAGTAAGCTGTGCTTACTCCTTCTTTAATTACTTTGGCAACTTCTGCATGAGTCTTTGAAACTAATAAAGAGCTTTCTCTAATTAGTTCAATTTCTTCTGCGGATTTGTAAGTTATTCTAGGCATTATAAATATTAAATTGCAGCTCCTGATCCTGTTGATACAGGTGAAGTACGCCCTTTAATCCTTCCTGTTTTCATTAACCCATCATAATGACGCATTAATAAGTGACTTTCTACTTGTTGTAAAGTGTCTAATACAACTGCTACTAAAATCAAAAGAGAAGTACCCCCAAAGAAGTGAGCAAATTGTGAATTAACACCTGCAATAATGGCTAACGATGGTAATACTGCAATGATAGCCAGAAAAACAGACCCAGGAAAAGTGATCTTTGAAATGATACCATCAATAAAATCAGCAGTAGTTTTTCCTGGCTTAATACCCGGAACAAATCCACCATTCTTTTTCATATCATCTGCCATCTGATTAGGATTAATCGTAATGGCAGTATAGAAAAATGTAAATAGAATAATCAAAATAGCAAAAGTCAAATTATAATTAAATGACGTATAATCACTAAATGATGCTAAAATTGATGATTGCGCATTTGGGAAAAACTGACCAATTGTTGATGGAATGAACATAATTGCTTGAGCAAAAATGATAGGCATCACACCAGCTGCATTCAATTTTAGAGGAATATATTGACGAACACCACCATATTGTTTGTTTCCAACAATCTTTTTAGCGTATTGAACAGGAACTTTTCTAGTTCCTTGAATAACTAATACAGTAAATATTACAACTCCAAATAAAGCTACAAACTCAATAAAAAAGGCAATTAATCCCCCTTGACCATTTTGACGACTTAAGAATTCAGCACCAATACCATAAGGCAATTGTGCGATAATTCCAACCATAATCAATATAGAAATACCATTACCAATACCTTTATCTGTAATTTTCTCTCCCATCCACATCACAAACATAGTCCCTGCAGTTAAGATAAAAACGGAAGAAATAGTGAATAATGGGTCGCCAAATAATCTTGCGTCTGGTGCAATTTGAGATTTGATATATCCAATCGCTTGAAGTGCTGTTATACCTATGGTTAGATATCGAGTAATCTGATTAATTTTCTTCTGACCACTTTCACCTTCTTTTTGCATCTTTTGGAAATAAGGAACTGCTATACCTAATAACTGAACCACAATAGATGCAGAAATATATGGCATTACCCCTAATGCAAATATGGATGCCCTTGAGAAAGAACCTCCAGCGAACATATTCAATAAGCCTAATAATCCTTCTTTAGCTTGTTGGTTGTTCAATGAGTTATGATCAACTCCAGGGAGAACAATAAAAGAACCAATTCTATACACTAAAAGTATTAAGAGTGTGTATAAAATACGCACTCTTAGTTCTTCAATTTTCCAAATATTGGATAAAGTTGTAAACAGCTTCTTCATTAATTATATTTTTTCAACAGAACCGCCTAAAGCTTCAATAGCTTTTTGAGCAGCCGCTGTAAATGCATGTGCTTTAACGTCTAATTTAATTTTAACTTCACCTCTACCCATGATTTTAACCAAATCATTTTTAGAAACCAAACCGTGTGATTTCATAGCCTCGAAATCAACAACTTTCAAATCAAATTTTTCAGATAAGTTTTGTAGAACATCTAAATTAACACCTACATATTCTACTCTGTTTGGATTTTTAAATCCAACTTTAGGCACACGACGCTGTAAAGGCATTTGACCACCTTCAAAACCAACTTTCGATTTATAACCAGAACGAGATCCAGCACCTTTATGTCCACGTGTTGATGTTCCACCACGTCCAGAACCGGTACCACGACCTATTCTTTTTCTGTTTTTTGTTGAACCTTCTGCAGGTTTTAAATTACTTAAATTCATGGTAATTATACTTTTTCTATGGCTACCAAATGATTTACTTTCTTCACCATTCCGATAATTGCCGGATTAGCTTCTACTTCTACGCTAGAGCTGATTTTTGTTAAACCTAAAGCTTGCATAGTTCTTTTTTGGCGTTCACTTCTGTCGATAACGCTCTTAATCTGGGTGATTTTTATCTTAGCCATCTTCTTAACCGTTAAAAACTTTACTTAATGAAACACCTCTTTGTTGCGCAACTGAATGTGCATCTCTCAATTGTGATAAAGCAGAAATTGTAGCTTTAACCACGTTGTGAGGATTTGATGAACCTTTAGATTTAGCCAATACGTTATGTACACCGGCAGATTCTAAAACAGCTCTCATCGCACCACCAGCAATAACACCAGTACCATTTGCAGCAGGTTTTAAGAAAACAAAACCACCTGAAAATTTACCAATTTGCTCATGAGGAATAGTTCCATTAATAATAGGAACTTTTACCAAATTCTTTTTTGCATCATCAATTCCTTTAGCTATTGCCTCAGTAACTTCTTTTGCTTTACCTAAACCATAGCCTACAACTCCATGCTCATCACCTACCACTACGATAGCTGAAAAACTGAAAGTACGACCACCTTTGGTAACCTTAGCAACACGTTGGATGCTAACCAAACGATCCTTTAATTCGATCTCGTTTGCTTTTACTCTTTTTATATTTATAGTTGACATCTCTACTTCTAAAATTAAAAGATTAAACCAGC
This sequence comes from Pseudopedobacter sp., assembly GCA_014378105.1. Lineage (GTDB taxonomy): Bacteria > Bacteroidota > Bacteroidia > Sphingobacteriales > Sphingobacteriaceae > Pseudopedobacter. The sequence continues at coordinate 7,802 of JACMOI010000046.1, read as the reverse complement.
TTCACGAGCACCTTCGGCCAAAGATTTAACGCGACCATGGTACAAGTAACCATTTCTATCAAAAACAACTTCTTTAATTCCAGCTGCAATTGCTTTCTCAGCAACTTTTTTACCTACCTCTTTAGACTGATCTATTTTGGTACCTTTTGCACTGAAATCTTTTTCTGAAGATGAAGCAGCAACTAACGTTATGCCGCCATTGTCATCGATAATTTGAGCATAAATTCCTTTGTTACTTCTAAATACAGATAAACGTGGACGCTCTGGTGAACCAGTAATTCTTTTTCTGATTCCCTTTTTTATTCTCTCCCTGCGGGATAATTTAATTTTTCCTGCCATGACAATTATTTTTTAGATGCTGACTTACCTGCTTTTCTTCTCAATTGCTCACCCACAAACTTGATACCTTTACCTTTGTAAGGTTCTGGAGCTCTTAATGAACGAATTTTAGCTGCTACCTGACCAAGCAATTGCTTATCAATAGATTCTAAAATAATTGTTGGATTCTTTCCTTTTTCTGCTGTAGTTACAACTTTAATTTCCGGAGGAAGTGCAAATACAATATGGTGAGAGTATCCTAAAACTAAATCTAAGGTATTCCCTTGATTCGTTGCTCTATAACCAACACCTACTAATTCTTGTTCTACTTTATAACCTTCAGTTACACCAACAACCATATTGTTGATCAAAGAACGGTACAAACCATGTAATGCTTTGTGACGTTTTTGTTCTGATGGACGTGTTACTAAAATATTACCATCTTCTTGAGATACGGTAATATCTGAATCAACTTTCTGACTCAATTCTCCTTTAGGGCCTTTTACAGTTACTGTATTATCAGAAGCTAACGTAAAAGTCACACTAGATGGGATTGCTATTGGGGCTTTTCCTATTCTTGACATCTCTTTATCCTCCTAATTTAGTATACGTAACATAAAACTTCACCGCCAACATTTAATTGCTTCGCTTCTTTATCGGTCATTACACCTTTAGAAGTTGACATAATAGCGATTCCTAAACCATTTAATACTCTTGGCATATTGCCCATACCTGCATACTTTCTCAAACCTGGTTTACTTGCTCTCGTAATGCTGCGAATAGCAGGAATTTTAGTTATTGGATGATATTTTAAAGCTACTTTAATAGTGCCTTGAACATCATTATCTTCAAACTTGTAATTCGTAATGTAACCTTTATCAAAAAGTACTTTTGTAATTTCCTTTTTGAGGTTTGATGCAGGAATTTCTACAACCCTGTGGTTGGCCTTTATGGCATTCCTTACTCTTGTAAGATAATCTGCGATTGGATCTGTGTACATTTTATTATTTATAAATAAAAAGAATTTTTCGGACCGCAAAGGTACAAAAAATCCTCATTGTTTTGTTTTTATATTTACCAGCTGGCTTTTCTTACTCCTGGGATTTTACCTGCTAATGCCATTTCGCGGAAAGTTACCCTTGAAATACCAAATTGACGCATGTAACCTCTAGGACGACCGGTTAATTTACAACGATTATGTAAACGAACTGGCGAAGAATTTTTAGGTAATTTATCCAAACCTTCAAAATCTCCTGCTGCCTTTAGCGTTTCTCTTTTTGCAGCATATTTTGCCACCATTTTCTGACGCTTTAACTCGCGAGCTTTTATTCCTTCTTTAGCCATTATGAACTATGTTATGATTTTTAAATGGTAAACCGAATTGCTTCAATAACTCTAGTGCTTCCAAATCAGTCGCTGCAGTAGTTACAAAAGTGATATCCATACCTTGAATTTTATTGATTTTATCAATATTGATTTCAGGAAATATGATTTGTTCCGAAACACCTAAAGTGTAGTTTCCTCTACCATCAAAACCTTTATCATTAATACCTTTGAAATCACGAATACGAGGCAATGCAACAGAAATCAAACGATCTAAGAACTCAAACATTTGATTATCGCGTAAAGTTACGCGAACACCAACTGGCATTCCCTTACGTAATTTGAAGTTTGAAATATCTTTTTTAGACTTTGCAGAAACTGCTTGCTGTCCAGTAATGGTAGTTAATTCAGAAATTGCTGATTCAACTACTTTCTTATCAGTTACTCCCGCTCCAACACCTTGGTTGATAGCAATTTTAAGCAACTTAGGCACTTGCATTACACTCTTATATTGGAATTTATCCTTCAAAGATGATACAATTTCCTCTTTATATTTATTTTTTAATCTTGGTGCGTAAGCCATTACTTAATTTCCTCCCCAGATTTTTTAGCTATTCTAATTACTTTCCCATCTTCATTTCTTTTTTTAGCTATTCTAGTTGCATTTCCTGATTTAGGGTCAATTAAACTAACATTAGAAATATGAATTGGGGCTTCCATTTTATTAATCCCGCCGTTTGGATTAGCTGCATTTGGTTTAGTGTGCTTTGAAACCATATTTGCTCCTTCTACTAAAACTCTATCAGTTTTAATGATCACTTCTAATACCTTACCTTGTTGACCCTTAGAGTCTCCGGCTATCACTTTTACTAAATCACCTTTACGGATATTTAGTTTTACATTTTTCTTTTCCATATTACAAAACCTCCGGCGCTAATGATACAATTTTCATGAATTGTTTCTCACGCAACTCTCTAGCTACTGGACCAAAGATACGAGTACCTCTTGGCTCATCTTGAGCGTTTAACAATACAGCTGCGTTATCGTCGAAACGGATATAAGAACCGTCTTTTCTTCTGATTTCCTTTTTAGTTCTTACAACTACGGCCTTAGATACTGTTCCTTTTTTGATGTTTCCTGATGGAATTGCACTTTTCACAGTTACAACCACCTTATCACCAATAGAGGCATATCTTTTACCGGTACCGCCCAACACTCTAATTACTAAAACTTCTTTAGCACCAGAGTTGTCGGCAACATTCAATCTTGATTCTTGTTGTACCATTTTATTTAGCCCTTTCTAAAATTTCAACTAATCTCCAGTTCTTATTCTTACTCAGCGGACGTGTCTCCATGATCAGAACGGTATCACCGATACCGCAATCATTTTTCTCGTCATGAGCCATAAATTTGGTAGTCGTCTTTACGAACTTACCATAAATTGGGTGCTTCACTTTTCTCTCCACTGCAACTACAATAGACTTGTCCATCTTATTGCTCATCACTAACCCAGATCTTGTTTTTCTTAATTTTCTTTCCATTTCGACTGTAAAAATTATGAATTACTTTCAGAAGCTGTCTTAGCTTTACGCTGAGTTAATTCAGTATTTAGGCGAGCAACAACCTTTCTCGCTTTGTTTATTCTTGTAGGATTTTCAATTGCAGAAACTGCATGAGCAAATTTTAACTTCGTTAAAGTTGCTTTCTCCTCCTGAATTCTGGTAACGACTTCCTCGTTAGACAGATCTTTTATTTCTGAGTATTTCATTGTTGTTATTATGATGCTTCTACGTAATCTCTACGTACTACAAACTTTGTTTGAACTGGTAACTTTTGTGCAGCTAAACGCATTGCTTCTTTAGCTACTTCAAATGGCACACCTTCTGCTTCGAAAAGGATTCTTCCTGGTCTTACAACGGCAACCCAATATTCTGGGGCACCCTTACCCTTACCCATACGAACCTCTGCAGGTTTTTTAGTAACTGGCTTATCAGGAAATATACGAATCCATACTTGACCTTCACGTTTCATAAAACGAGTTACGGCAATACGGGCAGCTTCAATCTGACGGCTGGTAATCCAGCATTCTTCTAATGATTTTATTCCGAATGATCCAAAAGACAACTCAGCACCACGAGAGGCTAACCCCTTCATTCTGCCTTTTTGCATCTTTCTGAACTTCGTTCTTTTTGGCTGTAACATTACTTTAATCTTAAATCGTTAAACGATAGTTTTTAATTTCTTTTTCCTCTTGCGGCACCTGCACCACCTCTGTTGTTTCCACCACGGTTTCCACCTTTTCTATCTCCTCGGTCATTACGATCACCTCTTGGAGCAAAGTTTCCACCTTCTGGCTTACCACCTTTACCAGTGTTTGCACCTATGTTAGGAGAAAGATCTCTCTTACCATAAACTTCGCCTTTACAAATCCATACTTTAACGCCTATTTTTCCATAGGTAGTTAAAGCTTCGCCTAAAGCATAATCTATATCAGCTCTCAAAGTATGCAATGGAGTTCTTCCATCTTTATATTGTTCGCTACGAGCCATCTCTGCTCCGCCTAAACGGCCAGAACACATTATTTTAATTCCTTCAGCTCCCATTCTCATGGTAGCAGCAATAGATGTTTTCATTGCTCTTCTAAAAGAAATTCTTGCTTCTAGTTGTTTAGCAACACCGTCAGCAACTAATTGAGCATCTAACTCAGGACGTTTGATTTCGAAAATATTGATTTGAACATCCTTTTTAGTCAATTTCTTCAACTCTTCTTTAATCTTGTCTACTTCCTGGCCACCTTTACCTATAACAATACCCGGACGAGCAGTGTGAATAGTTACAGTGATACGCTTTAAAGTTCTTTCGATGACTACTTTAGAAACACCACCTTTTGCAATACGAGCAGAGATGTATTTACGAATTTTTTCATCCTCAACTAATTTATCTGCGTATTTGTTACCGCCATACCAGTTAGAGTCCCATCCTTTGATGATTCCTAATCTGAGTCCTATTGGATTAGCTTTTTGTCCCATTTCTACTTATTAATTAGTTTGAGGTTCAACATTCTTACTATCTACTACCAAAGTTACATGGTTAGAACGCTTGCGAATTCTGTATCCACGACCTTGAGGTGCTGGTCTTAAACGCTTTAACTGACGACCACCGTCAACCATAATCGTTTTCACGAAAAGTTGTGCATCCTCTGGACGTTGACCCTCATTTTTTGATTCCCAATTTTTGATAGCTGATAATAATAGTTTCTCAACTCTTATAGCTGCTTCCTTATTGGTAAATTTTAAGATATATAATGCCTTTTCTACACGTTCTCCTCTGATCAGGTCAACAACCAGTCTCATTTTACGAGGTGAAGTGGGGCAATTATTTAATTTTGCTACTGCTTCCATTGCTTAATTATTTTCTTTTTTCAGCGTGACCTCTAAATGTTCTGGTTGGAGCAAACTCTCCTAGTTTATGACCAACCATATTTTCAGTTACGTAAACAGGAATAAACTTATTTCCATTATGTACTGCAAATGTATGACCTACGAAATCCGGAGAAATCATTGATCTTCTTGACCAAGTTTTAATTACGGTCTTTTTACCTGCATCATTCATCGTAGATACTTTCTTCTCTACGTTGTGATCTATATAAGGTCCTTTTTTTATCGAACGAGCCATTATTTCTTCCTCCTAGCTATGATGAAACGATTTGAGTATTTCTTCTTATCACGGGTTTTGAAACCTTTTGACAATAACCCTTTTCTTGAACGTGGGTGACCACCTGATGATCTACCCTCACCACCACCCATTGGGTGATCTACTGGGTTCATCGCAACACCCCTTACTCTTGGTCTTCTTCCTAACCAACGTTTTCTTCCAGCTTTACCTAAAACCTCATTGGCATGTTCTGAGTTTGAAACTGAACCAATAGTAGCAGTACAAGTCACCAAAATCATACGTGTTTCACCTGAAGGCATTTTCACAGTTGCATATTTACCGTCTCTTGCTGCTAATTGAGCATAAGCACCAGCACTTCTTGCAATTTGTGCACCTCTACCTGGAGTTAATTCAATATTATGAATTATTGATCCAAGAGGAATGTTAGCTAATTTGATGTTGTTTCCAACTTCTGGCACAACTGCATCACCTGCAATTACTTTTGATCCAACTTGTAACCCTTCAGGTGCAACAATGTATCTTTTTTCACCATCAGCATAATGTAACAACGCAATACGGGCAGTACGATTTGGATCGTATTCTATAGTTGCTACTGTTGCGGGGATATCTTTTTTGTCGCGTTTAAAATCTATTAATCGGTACAATTGCTTGTGACCCCCACCGATATAACGCATAGTCATTTTACCAGTATTGTTACGACCACCCGACTTACTGCTTTTTACAGTAAGAGACTTTTCTGGAGTACTTGTAGTAATTTCACTGAAATCGCTACCCACTCTGAAACGTGTTCCTGGTGTTACTGGTTTAAATTTTCTTAAGCCCATAATTCAATTAAATATTGCTATAAAAGTCAATAACTTCACCTTCTTTTAAGGTAATCACTGCTTTTTTAAGTTTTGCAGCTCTACCTGAAACCATGCCAGCTTTAGTTGATCTTGTCTTTAATTTTCCGACAACAACTGTTGTATTTACTGACGTTACAGTTACACCATACATGGCTTCTACTGCTGATTTGATTTGTAATTTATTTGCTCTATGATCACACTGGAAAGTATAACGGTTCAACTTTTCAGTTAACATAGTGGCTTTTTCTGTTAATACAGGTTTTTTTAAGATTTCCATATTACTTGGCTAATGCCTCCTCCAATGTTTTTACCGAACCGGTAGTTAATACTAATTTTCCAGCATTTAATACATCATATGTATTTAACTGATCAGCAGTGATTACTTTTGTACCTTGAATATTTCTACTTGATAAGTAAACATTATCATTTGCTGAAGCAAGAACTATTAAAGTTTTTTGCCCTACAAAATTTAATGCCCCTAATAAGCTTGCAAAGTTTTTAGTTTTTGAAGTTTCGAAGTTGAAATCCTCTAAAACTACTACACTGTTATCTTTAACTTTATATGCTAATGCTGATTTACGAGCTAATGCTTTTAGTTTCTTGTTCAACTTGAAGCTATAATCACGTGGTTGAGGACCGAAAATTCTACCACCACCATTAAATAATGGAGATTTAATACTTCCTGCTCTTGCACCACCTGTTCCTTTTTGCTTGTATAACTTACGGGTAGAACCAGCAATCTCATTACGTTGTTTAGACTTATGAGTTCCTTGACGCTGATTAGCTAAAAACTGTTTTACATCTAAGTAAATAGCATGATCATTTGGTTCGATACCGAAGATATCCTCAGAAAGCTGCACCTTGGCACCTGTTTCTTTACCTGAGACGTTTAATACTTTAACTTCCATCTTACTTCTCGATTAATACGTACGAACCTTTAGCGCCCGGAATAGATCCGCTTACTACCAATAAATTTTGCTCAGCAAAAACTTTAACGATTTGTAGATTCTGAATTTTCACTCTATCACCACCTGTTCTACCTGCCATTCTCATTCCTTTGAATACTCTTGAAGGATAAGAAGAAGCACCTAATGAACCTGGAGCTCTTAAACGATTATGCTGACCGTGAGTTTGCATACCCACACCGCTAAATCCGTGGCGCTTTACAACACCTTGAAAACCTTTACCTTTAGAAGTACCCACTACATCAACGTAGTCTCCTTCTACAAAAAGATTAACATCTACAGTCTCTCCTAAAGTCTTTTCTTCTGTGAAATACTTAAATTCCACAACCTTGCGCTTAGGAGTAGAGCCAGCTTTCGCAAAATGACCTTTTAAAGAAGAAGTAGTGTTTTTTTCTTTTTTCTCATCGTAGGCTAACTGCACAGCAGCATAGCCATCATTTTCGATGGTTTTAACTTGTGTTACAACACAAGGTCCAGCTTCAATCACAGTACATGGTATATTTTTACCCTCTGCGTCGAAAATGCTGGTCATTCCTACTTTTTTTCCAATTATTCCTGACATTTCTTAATTTAATTAACACCCATCGAAGCAGTAGGGCTTCGTTCAAGGTGGATATAATATCCCTAAAAGGGACGGCAAAGATAGGAAAGTCTTATTAATTATCAAACACTTATG
>JACMOI010000184.1 GCA_014378105.1 Pseudopedobacter sp. | reverse complement strand
CCGTTTCGGATATGTTTCTTCAGTAGACTTCTCTGGTCCAGTTCATAAAGTAGTGGTAGACGATTCTAAAACTATTTTAGCAGATACTGTGATTATTTCTACTGGAGCTTCGGCAAAATGGTTAGGATTACCATCAGAAGAAAAATATAATGGTTTTGGTGTTTCGGCTTGTGCGGTTTGCGATGGTTTTTTCTTTAAAAATCAAGATGTGGTAATTGTAGGTGCTGGAGATACTGCAGCAGAAGAAGCTACTTATCTAGCCAAGCTTTGTAAAAAAGTAACGATGCTAGTTCGTCGTGATGAGTTTAGAGCTTCAAAAGCAATGGTTCATAGGGTTTTAAATACGCCAAACATCGAAATTTTATACAATACAGATACAAAGGAAATTTTAGGTGATGGAAAATCTGTTACGGGTGTTAAGGTACAGAATAATCAAACCAACGAGGAGAAAGATATTCCAGCTACTGGTTTTTTTGTGGCTATTGGTCATAAACCAAATACCGATATTTTTAAGGATTGGTTAAAAATGGATGAAACCGGATATATCATTACTCATCCAGACAGTACATCAACAGATATTGAAGGTGATTTTGTTTGTGGTGATGCACAGGATAAAATATTCCGTCAAGCAGTAACAGCAGCAGGAACAGGTTGTATGGCCGCATTAGAAGCAGAACGCTTTCTGGCAGCTAAAGAATTTGCTTAAGAAAATAATAATCAACATATTATTATGTTTTTTGTTAATGTAATATGAAATCGAGATTCAACATTTCTTTAGTTTTTATTCTTGGCATAATAGGGATTCTTATTTTTGGTTTTTTCTATTTCAAAAATCTTATTTTCAAATCTGAGATTATTCTCAATTAGGATGTTATGGTGAGTAAAATCACAAACATGGGAAAGCTTGAACTGGTAAAATATTCCATGAAAGACGTGGTTGAAAAAAAGCAAACCAGAAGAGTTTTACCTGATCAAAGGATTCTTTTTGTTGCGGTAGGTGAAGTTGCCGGATGTATGGATTTAACTAAAGTTAAGAAAAGCGACATCCAATTTGGGGAAAATTCTATCACTATATCATTACCCGCCCCAGAAATTTGCTATGCTAAAATCGATCATCAAAAATCAAAAGTATATGACGTTTCTGGTGTGTGGTTCCCTTCTGATACCAAAGATATGGTAGAAGATATTTATAAAATTGCTGAACAGCAATTGGTTAAGAGTGCAAACGAAATGCAGATTTTATCTAAAACTAAAGAAAATGCCAAGTTGATTTTCAAACCTTTAATCGAAAACTTTTCTGGCAAAAGAGTAGGTATCTTATTCAAATAAAAAGCTTTTCACATCAGCCCTATTATTTATTTTCATAGATTTGAAATACACACAAATTTATGATGATGCGTTTACTTTTTACATTTTTGATAAGTCTACAAGTTTTAGGGCTCAGCGCTCAACAGTCTGACCTTAATCTAGGGATCATCCCAGCTCCTCAAAACGTAACGGTAAAATCCGGCTATTTCAAACTGACCGCCAAAACTGCTTTACAGTTTGAAAATGAAGCAGATCGTAAAACTGCCGAGCTTTTTAGAGATTTGGTAAAGGAAAGAGATGGCTACGATTTAGTTATCGCAAAAGCATTTATTGTTGCGCCAGAAAGTATGATTTCTTTTAACTCTGTCAATAGTGATGATTTGGGGGAAGAAGCTTATACTTTAGCAGTCAATGAAAAAAATATCGCCTTAAAAGGTAAATCAAAAGGTGTTTTTTACGCGATGCAAACTCTTTCTCAATTGTATTTAAACAATCTTGAAACGCATCAAATCCCTCAATGTTCAATTGTTGATCAGCCTAGATATGCTTATCGCGGATTACATTTAGATGTGTCTCGACATTTTTTTACAGTAGATTTCATTAAAAAGTATATCGACTTAATGGCGATGTATAAATTCAATAATTTTCATTGGCATCTAACTGATGATCAAGGATGGCGCATTGAAATTAAAAAATATCCAAAATTAACTGAAATTGGAGGATACAGGGATCAAACTTTAATTGGTAATTATCATGATAGGACGCCACAGTGGTTTGATGGTAAATCCTATGGTGGTTATTATACTCAAGAACAAATAAAAGAAGTAGTGGCTTACGCTACTAAAAAATACATCAACGTAATTCCCGAAATTGAAATGCCTGGTCACGCCATGGCGGCTTTATCAGCATATCCTGAATTAGCTTGTGGGGATAATCCTGGACCCTTCAAAGCTGCAGAAAAATGGGGTGTTTTTCCAGATATTTTTTGTGCAGGTAAAGACCATACCTTTGATGTTTTAGAAGATGTGCTCACAGAAGTAATGGCTTTATTTCCATCCAAATACATACATATTGGTGGAGATGAGGCTCCTAAAACGGCTTGGAAGAAATGTCCTTATTGTCAAAAGAGAATTAAAAAAGAGCATCTTAAAAACGAAGAGCAATTACAATCCTATTTTATCCATCGGATCGAAAAATTTGTAAATAGTAAAGGACGTTCAATCATCGGGTGGGACGAAATTTTAGAAGGTGGTTTAGCACCAAATGCTACAGTAATGAGCTGGAGAGGTGTTTCTGGAGGAATATCAGCTGCTAAGCAAAATCACGATGTAATTATGACCCCCAGTAGTAATGGAGTTTATTTAGACCATACTCAAGGACGATCTGATCAAGAACCTGTTACCATCGGAGGAGATGGAAGAATTTCCAAAATCTATGCTTATAATCCAACTCCAGAAAGCTTAACAATTGATCAACAAAAATATATTTTAGGTGTACAGGCTAATATGTGGACAGAATATATCGCTAGCACTAATAAGGCAGATTATATGTTATTGCCAAGATTATTTGCAGTTTCTGAAATTGCGTGGACAAATCTTGATAAGAAAAATTTCAAGGATTTTAATGAAGTAAGAGTTCCGCAACATTTAGGTTGGTTAGATCAAACCTCTACATTTTACCGTGTTCCAGAAGTGATTGGAGCAAAAGACACTATTTATTTGGTAAGCGATTCTTTAGTTTTTGATGTAAAACCATCTGTAAAGGGGGCGAAAATTTACTACACCATAGATGGTTATCAGCCAGATGAAACAACTAATTTATATAAGAAACCTTTTAGTGTAATTGTTTCAAAAGGAGAGGAGCGGCCAGTGAAATTTAGAGTTTATACATCGACTGGAAAGCAAAGTGTCATCACCACGACTACCCTTATTAATAGAGATATTTTGAACGCAGATACCACTCAGCTCAATAGAAGTCAAGGGGCTATTAAATATTATTACGTCCCTGGGAAGTTTAAAAACACATTAGAAATTGACACCAACAAAGCAACTCTGGTTGGTTTAGCTTCACAAATCTCTCTCAGTAAAGTACCAAACAAAGCTAGGGAATATGGATTAGTATTTATCGGTATGGTCAATGTAAATGAAGATGCCAGTTTTGAATTCTCATTAAACAGCGATGATGGCAGTCGTTTGTATATTGATGATGAATTAATTATTGATAACGATGGAAAACATGCTCGTTACGAACGTTCATCAGGCGTAGCTTTAAAAGCAGGATTACATACAATTAAAGTATTGTATTTTGATGATGGCCCAGGCTCTACTTTGCAGGTATCCGTAAAAGGGACTGATAATAAAAAAATTGAGATTCCATCCATGATGTTATTCAATTGATATGAAGAATTTAATCCCAGCTAGTTTTATTTTTTGCCTTTTGGTAATGATCTTTGCTTGTGAAAGCAAATCTCCTGAGGGAAACACAAAATCTAAAAAAGTGGTAATGAAATTGCCTGCACCTTTTCAAAAACATTTGAAGGTAGAAGTAGGTCCCGAATTGATTTTTGATATTTTTAGCTGGGGTAGAGGTGCAGATTCTACCTCTTCATTACTGATTCTTCGGTCCGACTCCTTAAAGAATGAGTTTTCCGTAGCGTCATCTGATAATATCAATGGTCGTTTACAAGAAGTCTTCAATACAGATATGGATGATGATAACAACCCCGAAATTATAGTTTTTTATACATTAAACGATAAATATGAAAGTGCTGAAGTCATGTGTTTTGAGTTTAATGGTAAAAATGTCAATAAAATCCGTTTTCCAGATTTAAGCTCTAAAACTAAAAAGCAATACCACGGACTTGACGATTTCTATGTAAAAGAAGGCAAGCTTTACCGTGAATTTAATATTTATGATGAAGCTGATACAACGGGTAAAAATGCTTTAGAGAAAAAGAAAATCCAGTACTTTTTAAAGAATAATAGTTTTGATTCGAAGGAGTTAGAGTAAATCAGTTTTCAATTAATTATTCTTTACTATAAGCTAACTGTCAACTCTTAACTGCCAACTCTCAACTGAATCAAGCTTCATCCTTAAACTGCTCGTTCAATCTTTCTAAATCCTCTAACATTTCATTAAAACGTTTTTCTTCTTTCCGAACGTATATTTTCATCAGATAAAAATAGCAAACGATGAACCACGCTAAAGTAGCTACAACAACAGAAATCATCAGAACTAAATTCAATTGATAGAAAAACTCAATAAAATATAAGCTCAGTCCCAAACCTAAAACCAAGGTGTAGATTTTATAATTTCGAGTATGTTGAATGTGTCTTGATTTTCTAAACTTTTGGATAAATTGAATATGGTCTTGAGGTTTATCAAACAAAGTATTGCTACTAGCGACATTTTTAATATTGATGATCTGGATTACAATAAAATATATGCAACATCCAGCAACGATTGCCAAACCTAAATATGATGTCCAAAAATTAAAACTAATGGCAAACCATAAATAAATCATCATGATTAAAGCAGGAATCATTAATAAAATCTCTTTCATAAATTTGAGACTCAATTTTCCCCTACTATCCTTATAATGGCTAATCACCTCCTGATGATCAATCACAGGAGCTGTTTTTTGCTCATTCCAAATGCCAACTAACGAATCAAAGTCTTTCATGCTCATTGTATAATTCAGTAAGCTTATGCTTAATCCTGTGTATTTTAACCCTTAAATTTCCTTCAGATATTCCCGAAACTTCTGCAATTTCTGG
>JACMOI010000045.1 GCA_014378105.1 Pseudopedobacter sp. | reverse complement strand
TGATAAGTAATCCTAGACTTTAGAAACTTTGTTCCATTTTCGATTATTAAACATAGTTCGCTAAATTCAAAAAGTGAAGTTTTAAATGATGCATTCGTCATGCTGACGATAGGAAATAGCTCATAAATAGGTTTAGGCGGATTGCAATTCCTTTTTATTTTTAAGTGCGACCTACGCATTGCGAACACGTCGAACAGCTGGGAACTTGAAGCATCATTAAGACATTGATTAAAGCTAGATTGTTATTGTACCCTTACATAAATAATAAATAATTAGGGGTTACTATTAAATGTCATTTGGACAAAAAATGGTTTTCATTAATTTTAATTTCATAGGTAAATAGAGTTCACCTCTAACTTCATTTCCTGCATCTATGCCATGCCTATTCTTCGGTAATTAACAAAAATAACGAAATCGATAAAAACACTGTTGGTAAAAAATCTCATCCAAATAGGTTGATTTGTTTAATTTGCTGCTTAAGAGTGTGTCCCAAAATGAAAGTTGTAATAGCCGAAAAACCATCTGTAGCCAGAGAATTAGCCAAAGTTTTTGGAGCAAATCAAAAAAAAGCAGGATATATTGAAGGGAAAGGTTATTCTTTTACTTGGGCTTTTGGTCACCTGTTGCAGTTGGCTCCACCTCAGGATTATGGTTTTTATGGATGGCGACAGCAGAACCTACCCATGCTTCCGACTAAGTTTAAATTGGCCATTAGAAAGGTAAAAACCAAGGATGGAATGGTGGACGATCCAGCTGTGAAAAAACAGTTGGAAGTAATTAAGACATTATTTGACGAGTGCACCGAAATTATTGTGGCCACGGATGCTGGAAGGGAAGGTGAGCTCATTTTTAGATATATTTATTATTTTCTGAAATGTAAAAAGCCTTTTCGTAGGTTGTGGATTTCTTCACAAACTGATGAAGCCATTAAAAATGGTTTCCGAAATTTAAAACCAGGATCGGATTATGATACCTTGTTCAACTCAGCCCATTGCCGGTCTGAATCTGACTGGTTGGTAGGGATGAATGCGACACAAGCACTCAGCATTTCGGCAGGGAATAGGACAGTGCTGTCTTTAGGAAGGGTACAAACGCCAACTTTAGCTATGATTTGCAGCCGTTTTATAGAAACCAAAAACTTCGTTCCACAAATCTATTTCCAAGTAGCCATCCAATTGAATAAAGAAGGGCAATTATTTAGAGCGATTTCTTTAGTAAATTATAAAGATAAGGATTCTGCTCAGGTGGTGTTAGATCAAGTTTTAGATGTGACAAATGGACATTTCAAAGGTGGTCATGTGAAAAGCGTAGAAGCAAAAGCAAAGAAAGAACCACCACCATTATTGCATGATTTAAGCAGTTTGCAGCAGGAAGCCAATAAGAAAAAAGGTTATACTGCAGATCAAACTTTAGGAATTCTTCAAAATCTTTATGAAAATAAATTGGTTTCTTATCCCCGTACTGGAAGTCGCTACATTGGAGATGATGTTTTTGCCACCGTACCTGATTTGATTTCAAAATTCACTGATCATCCTTTATTTGGGAAACAAGCAGCTGAATTATTAGAAAGTAAATTGAACAAAAGAAGTGTAAATGCAAAAAAAGTGACGGATCACCATGCTGTTCTCCCAACCGGGGAAAATGCAAGTCACCTTTCATCTGATAGACAAGCAATTTACGATATGGTGGTGGGCAGAATGATGGAAGCTTTCCATAAGGAATGCCTAAAAGAAACTACTAAAATCATCATTACCTCTGGAGAAGACTTTGTAGCTAATGGTACAGTAATACAATCAGCTGGATGGCGTTCGGTGTTTAATGATGATGAAGATGATAAAAAAGATGAGGACAATGCCACTTTACCTAAAGTGATAGCAGGAGAAGATTTAGACATTAGTAATAAAGCGATTTTAGAAAAACAAACCAAACCCAAACCTTTATATAACGAAGCTACCTTACTGAAAGCTTTGGAAACCTGCGGAAAAGACATTGAGGATGAAGAATTACGTTATGCCATGAAAGACAGTGGCTTAGGTACTCCAGCTACTAGAGCTTCGATTATTGAGACTTTGATTAAAAGAGAATACATTACACGGGAGAAGAAGAATCTGGTTCCATCTAAAAAAGGATTGGCAGTTTATGAAGTAGTCAAAGAGAAGAAAATAGCACAGGCAGAGTTGACCGGACAATGGGAAAAACGCTTAGAAGAGATCCGTTCTGGAGCTTCAGTAAAAGATTTTAAAGCCGAAATTACTGATTATACCAAAACCATTACCCAAGAATTATTAGTTGCTGGAGTAGGCTTATCTCAACTTTTAAAAGAGGATAAACCCGCTGTTGCCAGTTAACTTCCACCCATTTTAACATTATTCTTTTTTCTTAAAGCTTAGCTCTCATGGTAAAATGATTTAAAACTGGAAAATTTTAAAAGAGATAAATAGGCATTTTTTTGATCTTGGCATGAGATTCGTTGGTTGAAAAATAGTATAAATTAAGGCAAACTTAAAATGAATAACATAAATACGCTTCCTATAACTGTAAAAAGAGCGATTGAATTAATAGGTCTTTTCCTATTAGGTTATATTTTTATAGTTGGGAACGATATTATTATGCCCGTATTGATGGCATTTTTCTTAAGTATTATGCTATTGCCGATATTCAGATTCTTTAGAGCGAAAAAATTTCCTGAAACCCTCGCTATTTTAATTCCAATCATCCTTCTGCTGTTAATGGCAGCATTGTTCATCTGGTTTTTTTCCTTTCAGGTAAAGCAATTGATTGCTGATTTTCCTCAGATTAAAGAAAATTTGAATACTCATTTAAATGCTTTGAGCAAATGGATTAATGGCTTCACAAATTTCTCAACAGCCGAGCAAATAAATATTATTAAAGAGCAGAGTAACAAGTTTTTAAAGAATACTGGGAATATTCTTTCAGGCGTTTTAGGTTCCGTTTCAGGGTTTGTTATTTTTTTTGGTTTATTACCGATTTATATTTACCTCATTCTTTTCTACAAAAATCTATTGTTAAAATTTGTAATCATGTGGTTCGACAAGAAAGATATCTCTAAAGTAGAAGGAGGTTTAAAAGACATTGAGGAAATTATTAAAAGCTACTTAATTGGACTTCTTATCCAGATTTCTTACATCACCATATTATTGGGTGGTACTTTATGGATTATTGGTATTAAACATGCTTTGCTCATCGGAGTGCTCTTTGCGCTGCTCAATCTCATACCTTACGTTGGTGCATTAGTTGGAAATATCATGGGGGTCTTATTGACCATAAGTTCTACACAAGAAACTTGGCCTATTATTACCGTAGTTGTTGTTATTGCAGTCGTTCAGTTTTTGGATAACAATATTTTAATGCCACGTATTGTGGGTTCTAAAGTGAGGATTAATAGTTTAAGTGCGATAGTAGGAATAGTGCTTGCGGGCACATTTGCTGGCATTTCAGGAATGTTTTTAGCATTGCCAATTATTGCAGTTTTAAAGATTATTTTTGACAGATCAGAAGGTTTTGAGAAGTGGGGTGTTTTGTTGGGAGATGACAGACCAGAAAAAAATCCAATTTACGTGAAGAGTTTTGCAAAAAAACAGAAAAAGGATGGAGTGGATAAAAGCAAATAACTTTGATAATAAATATTTAGCCATGAGGTCAAATTATTTAAAGCATGAATTGAAATTTCAACAGGTAATTTTATTGCCAATGTGAAATTCGAACTTAATAATTTAATGAAGGGTTTGACGGCGACAGATTTTGGTCAAACTACACGTAGCGGAACTAATAATACAATTTCTATTAACGCAACAACTAATCGACCTTTATTTGAAAAGCTACTGACACGATTGCCTAATGCACTATCAGTAGAAATCACAAAACAATAGGAGCTTCTGAAATATTTAATTAAATAAAAAATGGTCTGTGCTTATTACAGACCATTTTTGTTAGGTTATTAAAAATTAAGGCATAAATCTTGGTTATTTAACCCTAAAAGATTTTCTACCGTAAAATTCTTCTTCTGTTTCATATTTCTCACCATCCGGTACATAGGTTTTATAAACACCTAATTCATAATCCCTACCAATATTACTCCCTTTACTGTATCTGCTCGTATTAACAAAAGTGGAATAGTTAATTTGATCAGCATGAACAATTTTATGTTCTTCATCTAATTTTACCAGACCAATAGGAATAATCAAATGATCATCTCCATCTTTATTTAAAAATTCATGAACACCTTCTGCAGTAGGTTTTCCATAAGCTTCATGCCCATTTTCAATGATAGTTTTATCAACTTCTACATCCAGATAAACTACTCTTTCAGCTGATTTACTGACTAAAAGTCCATCTACAGTTCCTACCTTACGATAGTCAACATCCTGAACTTCCCAATCTCTAACATTGGGATAATCTTCTGCTACCTTGTAATCAGATAAATCATGCAGATAGTACAAGTCTTTATTTTCATCTTTCATAATATATATATCTAGTGGATTAATAATTAGAGTTCATTTTCTGAAGCAAATTAGCCGCAGAATTAAAAAAAGTTCTAACAGTGCTTTTTTGACGTAACGTTAAATCATTTTCATCCACAGCTTTAGCGTCATTCATTAAATCTTCACTATTCATTCTTAAATCTGGGAATTTTGTCTGTTGAATGGTACCTAGCGCAGTTGCTATAATGGTACTCGCCTTTCTAATGTCGTCAGCATGTGTTGTCGCCATAGGGTTATTTGTAATCTGTTGAGAAAGTGCTTTTACTTCATTTAAATTAGCGCTTACATCAACTCCGGTTTTATTCGACATCGCCTTTGTTGCATCAGCTAGTTTAGACAATGCTTCGTGACTATAGTCGTGAGCTAAAGTCATCGTATCAGCTTCTCCATCAATGAA
Organism: Pseudopedobacter sp.; assembly: GCA_014378105.1. Lineage (GTDB taxonomy): Bacteria > Bacteroidota > Bacteroidia > Sphingobacteriales > Sphingobacteriaceae > Pseudopedobacter. The sequence continues at coordinate 858 of JACMOI010000045.1, read as the reverse complement.
GTTAATGTATTCAGCAACGGCACCCTCATTCTGATTATCCATCACTATAGCGGTGGTATCAGCATCTTCACCTAATAATTGGCTGCTATTCTGATTTTTAAACACAAAGAAATAAAGAACAGCAGCTAGGATAATTAAACCTAGCAGTACCCAAGGCCAAATAGGTTGTTTCTTTTCAATTTTAATTTCTGCCATAATGATGTTTTTAGTAAATAATGGTTATTGATTAAAAGACGTAATCATCCCTAATGATATAAGAACCATGCCGAAGTAGAAATTAAACTGAAATAGTTTTTTAAAAACGAGATTGATAGAAGACATGGCTCACTTGAGGAGCTTCATAGTTTTTTAAAAACTTTTCTAAGTATAAACTTCTCATATATTCATGAAGAATGTTGAATAATGAGTATAAAATAAGCTTATCTGACTTGAGAATGGGGTTGTAGATTTCAATTAAGCCTTAATTGCCCATCTTAATTTAGCAGATCTTGCTCTGGGGTTACTATTAATTTCTTCTGCCGATGCCCGGATTGGTTCAGGTGCAATCTCACTGTAAATGCCCGCTTGATACAAAGCTTTGAATATTTTCTTTACCCTGCGGTCTTCGCCAGAATGGAAGGAGAGGATGGCTACTCTCCCGCCAGGCGCTAAAGCATCAGGAAGCTTTTCTAAAAACTTTTCTAATACCCCAAATTCATTATTCACTTCAATTCTTAAAGCCTGAAAACAACGCTGACAAGTCTTTTTAATTTCTTCTGCTCTTGATGCTGGTGGCAGAAAAACTAAACTTTCTTTGATGATTTCTTTTAAATCGGAGGTGGTTTTGATTTGTTCTCCTCTTTTTATAGCCTGAATGAT
>JACMOI010000044.1 GCA_014378105.1 Pseudopedobacter sp. | reverse complement strand
ATGCGCTAATTTATTTTAATGATAAACTTTATTAACAAAAAAAAGAGCCTGAAATCTTTACGATGCCAGGCGCTAACAATAAAAAATGTTGGATTAAACAGTACACGATAAAATATCAATACCCACCCTATTTCCTTGCATTCCTGCGTGGTCTATTGCCATTTTACCATTCCCATCCATTATGGTGAAATTTGCACCTTTTTGAAGTAAAAGTTTAATTATGTGATTTTGCCCGAACATGGCGGCAAACATTAAAGCTGTTCCTCCATTACCATGTTGTAAATCTAAGTCAGCTCCATTTGCGATCAGTAGTTCTGCAATTTTTGAATAGCCTTTAAAGCAAACACCCATTAAAGCAGAATTACCACCATGATCTTGTATATTCAAATCTGCACCTGCTTCAATCAATAGTTTGGTAGCAGCTAATTGATGGTTATAGGCAGCAATGATGAGTGGGGTATAACCTTTCTCATCTTTAAAGTTGATAGCTGACCCCAGAGCAATTAACTCATTTATTTTAGCAATATCACCATTCCTTGCAGCATCTATTAATTCTTTCATAAGCTAATATTAAGCAGGTACTTTATCCCCATTTTCTCTTTCAAAAAAGCGGTGTGCTGCAATGGCTTTTATAAATAATTTTGCGAAATTATCATCCATTTTATCTACAACAATTAACCCATTACTTGCAGCATCTTTATTTAAATTAGGAGCTACATAAGTGCTTTCTATCAATTGTTTACCATTTCCATTTGATGCAATTGCTTTACAATGTAAATAGGATTCGTTAATAAAATGAATAGCATTTGGCACAGCTTTTAAAGTTTTTACAGAATCGCCAGAAGGCACATAAACGGCATCAAATAATACAGAAGAAGCGGTTAAAAAGCTTTTATCTACTTTAATTTCTTTTCCTTTATCATCTTTGATAAAACCCAAATGTGGTGCAATTATTTTTACCATAGCACCTGCTCCTTCTAAAGCTTTTTTTACTTTATCTAAAGCAATTCCGTCCACTCCATCAGCAGTTAAAAAAGCAATTTGTCTGGTGCTAATAGAACCATCACCTTTATTATGAGTCATGCTTAAGGCAGGAGATTTTTTTAATGCGGGATTTACTTTTATGGGTTGAAAATCTTTTGGATGATCATCTGCACCAAATTGATGGGTAATAGGTTGTATTGGTTTCGGAACTTTCATCCCCAATCCTGCAGCCACTTTATTAGCCATATCTTCATCAACCTGACCTAATAAACTCACCATTCTATCTCGTATTTCCTGAATATCTACTTTACCCAATTCGAAACGGAAAGCATCAATTAAATGATTTTGCTCAGGAACTGTTTGACTATTATAAAATAGGGTAGCCTGACTAAAGAAATCTAAGAAACTTTTACTTCTAGTTCTAATTTTATTTGCATCAATTCTTTCTTGATAAGAGGTAAAGCCACCTTCCGAGGCTTTTACTTGTTTAGGATAGCCATCTGATATTGAATTTGGATGATAGCTTGTTTTTCCTTTATTAATTTGTATCCTCGCAATGCCGTCTCTTTGGTTATTATGTATAGGAATAATTGAACGGTTAATTGGAATCTCGTGGAAATTAGGCCCTCCCAAACGGCTCAATTGCGTATCGGTGTAAGAAAATAATCGTCCTTGCAAAAGCGGATCATTGGTAAAGTCTATTCCTGGTACTAAATGACCGGGATGAAAAGCCACTTGCTCTGTTTCGGCAAAATAATTATCTGGATTACGATTTAAGGTTATTTTACCAATTTTTTTCACAGGGACTAACTCTTCTGGAATTAGTTTAGTAGGGTCTAATAAATCGAAATCAAATTTATGTTCATCTTCTTCACTAACAATTTGAACACCAAATTCCCATTCCGGAAAAGCACCAGCTTCAATAGCTTCATGTAAATCTCTACGGTGAAAATCAGGATCTTGACCATTAATTTTCAATGCTTCATCCCAAACCACAGCATGCATACCTAAAATAGGTTTCCAATGAAATTTCACAAAATGAGATTTTCCTGCGGTATTAATTAAGCGGAAAGTATGCACACCAAATCCTTCCATCATTCTTAAACTTCTTGGTATAGAACGGTCAGACATTAACCACATCATCATGTGAGTAGATTCTGGAGACATAGAAATGAAATCGTAAAAAGTATTGTGGGCAGATGCAGCTTGAGGTATTTCGTTACGTGGTTCTGGTTTTACTGCGTGAATTAAATCAGGGAATTTTATCGCATCTTGTATAAAAAACACAGGCATATTATTGCCCACCAAATCGTAATTTCCTTCTTCGGTATAAAATTTAATGGCAAAACCTCTTACATCACGGGCTAAATCTGCCGAACCTCTAAAACCAGCAACTGTACTTATCCTAACAAAAACTGGAGTTTCTATAGCAGGATTAATTAAAAAGCCAGCTTTGGTAAATTCTTCCATGCTGTTATCATAAACCTTAAATACACCATGTGCACCAGCACCTCTAGCATGCACTATCCTTTCTGGGATGCGTTCATGATCAAAATGGGTGATTTTTTCTCTTAAAATAAAATCTTCTAACAGCGTAGCTCCTCTTTCACCTGCTTTCAGCGAATTGTTATCATCATTAATTAACAAACCTTGGTCTGTTGTCATTTTTTGATTTACAGCGCTTTCTGTATTAGGACCTAAATCATTTGTTTTTTTATTGCTTTCCTTTGAGTTTTCATTTTTCATTTTTAATAGGATTAATGAACATTTAATACATGAATGATTGAGTTTTGAATGAAATTTTTAATGGTGTACACTTTGTTAAACAAATCATCTCTTGTGTGTATAAAAAACCGAAATAAAACCTGTAAAGTAAATGGTTTTATGTCGGTTTCATCACTAGTCTTCTTGGTCTCTTGAGGCTTTAATTTGATCGTGATCTAATTTTAATTCTTGTTTTTGTTCAGTAATTAAAGAACGAATATGGGCGGGCAAATCTTCATCTGCTAAAGCCATTTTATAGGCATTTTGTGCAGCGTCTTCACCAAATTCACAATTGTTCAAAATCGTTTTTCTATCAGAACCAGTAAAAAGGACTTTAATGTCCATCCATGCTCTGTAAATTTTGCCGCCAATGGTGGTGTCAGCATCTGTTTTTGTACCTAAGACATTCAGTTCTGTAGATAAAGCCATCTTATATGATCTGCTATGATGAATCATTTCTAGAAATAAAAATTTTAAATCATTGTCTTGGTCATTCAATTCACTTAATGCTTTCTCATAACCTACCATTCGATCGTTGTTAATTTGTACCAAATCGTTTAAAATTTCACTCGTCATCTGATTTTTCATGATGTTGTTTTTATAGCTAATTAATCATTGTTTTTTTTATGATTTACAATTACTGTTCCAATTTTCAAGGAAAAAATTATATGTGTTTCTGTTAATTATGTTTATTTCAGATTAATAATTACGATACCTTATTGCCCTTATATGAATAATACAGCCTATAAATTTTTACAAGGAGGAGGGGAAATGGGGGAACTAATTAGGTCAACGGATTGGTCTAAAACGCCAATTGGTTCATCTGGTGATTGGCTGGTTGCTTTGAAAATAGCCACTGGTAATATCCTGTCAACACCATTTCCTATGTATATCGCATGGGGCAAAAAATATACACAGATTTTTAATTGTAAATCTAATTTTCATCGGAATAAAATACATTATCATCAACTATTCTTGCCGGTGCAGTGTATTTATGCTCCTGCACTTTTCTTGTTGCCATAATATGTAATACCGTCCAGCCTCTTGCTTTCAGATAATCGGATACCATTGAACGATGACATCTCCACCAAACTGCTTCGGAGCACATATAAGCCGTGGGTTGTTCTAAAGCAATATGTTCCAGTTTCAAAATGGCACTTTCAAATTCTTCGGTTTCCATATAATCAGCATAACCTCTGAAAGAAATATTGTTCCAGCGGTTGTTTTTTGAGTCCTTTTTCACCTTTCTTCTTCCTCCTAAATCGGCCAGATGTATGTATTGTGTTCCGGCTTCTTCTAAGGATATTTTTAAATTTTCCTTGTCGAATTGCGGGAATTTGCGTGAGCCGGGCAAACTCCGTATGTCAGCAAGAATTTTAATGTCAAAAGATTGCAGCATATCCAAAAGTTCAGCCAAACTACGGGTAGAATGGCCTATGGTATAGATGGTATGTGTTCCCGGTTTCTTCATTTAGGATTGTTCAACGCTAAAATATATTTGTCAATATACTGCTGTTTTTCTTTTGATTTATATTGCTGGATGTATCGCGGATGTTCAAGGGTTTTTAAACTGTCAAACAACTTTGCTTCTTTGTTTAGCTTTTGGATAAAATCTGCATTTTTCTTTCCTAATACAAAAACCGCTGAAGTATCTAATCCTAGACTGATATGTTTTTTCAAAGAGTTAATCATAAAACCTTTCACCATTTCAAAAAGAACAGGGTCATCATAATAATTTGCATTAAGCCATTTGCCGTTTTTTGTTTGACGGATAATGGCTAAAGGGAATGGAGAGTTGATGTAAAAATGTTTGTAGAATTCTTTTGCTCCACCATACGCAGCAATTAGATCATACATAAAAACAGAAGAAACTTCGTGTGTATGTGCCGATTGCATTTTGATACAACAGACGCTTTCCAATCGTTTGGTATCCGTAAATGGCACACCCGTTACACCAGCTCCATGACGGCTTGGGTTAATACCGATAATAAATTTTCGTTGCTTTGAATCGTTATAATATTTATGATAAAACTGTTGCATGACCTCCATCGTTTCAGGATTATCCAAGTAAGGGTTCATCACCTGAAAACCTTCCGGTAGTTTACCCGAATAGCGTAAATTGCGGTTGAAATCAATCACTTTATCTGCAAATGTTTTTGACATAAGGATTTCGTTTATTTTCCCATCCTGCAAAGTCTTTCAGCATATTCATCGAAGGACAAAAGAGCAAATTTTGTGTTATAGCCTGTCTTTTTATTATAATTTACTTTCATTTTTTTAGTCTTTCGGTCTCTGTCTTACAATGTGCAGCGTCCTGATTTTGGTTGACTCAAACAAAAGTTGAAACACGGCTTCCGTCCGCCCCCATTTTGGCAAGCCGCTTGTTGTGTGTTCGTTCTTCTTCTTGTCCCAAAGTATGCCGTACTATGTTTGTATGAAAGGGAGCATGTACTTGCATTGAAAACCCTGCATCAGTATAACAGAAAGTATGTTCTGGATTAATACCTCCTGAAGTAAATACCTTTAATTTAACTTTGTTACGTTTATTAGGTAACCGGATGTTCTTCCTTATACTACAACTTTTTTCAAATCGGATGTTGCCGGGCCATTTATTACTTTGCCTTCTTTAGTAAACCTAGAGCCATGTATGGGGCAATCAAAAGTTTTCTCATCAGCATTCCATTGCAGTATGGCTCCAAGGTGTGGGCACACGGCGGAGCAGGTATGCAAGTTATTTTCTTCATCACAGTACACGGCAATTTTTTTAAATCCGGAAGACATAATTCCGCCCTCGCCTGGTTTTAAGTCGTCGACGTTTTTTATATCTGCTTTAGAAAGCCAATCACCATATTGAGCAACCATGTTTCCTGCTTCCTGCAAATAGTCACTGGTAGTTTTTAATGTAATGCGGCTTGGGCTGTAAATGTCAATCCATGGGTTATCTCTCTCCATGATAATGTCTGTAATGATCATTCCGCCAAGCGTACCGTGTGTCATGCCATTACCAGAATCGCCTGTAATAATATAGGTGTTGTCATTGCCTGGATTTTTACCGATGTATGCCATGGAATCAATAGGTTCCATCACCTGTCCCGACCATTTGTATGCAATATCTTCCATACCGGGAAAACGTTTTTTTGTCCATTCTATCAACCTTGTATAACGATCTTCTTCTTTAATATCTTCATCATCTGCCTGGCCAGTGCGGTGGTCTTCGCCACCTGCAATAAGTACATCGTATTGGTCATCATATTCTGCCAAACGAACATAGTGGTAAGGTTGAGCTACCCATTTGGATTCATGGTCGCCGGTATCCCACCACAAAGCATAGGGCAATTTACCTTTAAGAACTTTGGCGGCTATAACATAAGTGCGGTAAGGCCATTGCTTGGTGTGCATGGTAACCCAATCATTTACCGGGGTATTGGTGGCTACAACTATATGGTTAGCTTTTACAGCGAATCCATTTGCGGTTGCTCCTTCTTTGGTAATATTTTCTGCTTTTGTTTGTGTATAAATTTTACCACCCAATTGTATGAATGCATCTGCCAGCCCTTTTAAATATAGCAAAATATGAAACTGTGCCTGGTTGGGAAATTTAATGCCCCATTTACCATCTTCCGCTTCAATACCAGGAACAGCACTCAACATTTCTGTACTGAGTCCCGCTCTTTTGGTAGCCTCGTATTCTTTTTCTAAAGTTTCTTTTGTATCGGATGGGTGTAAAAACAAATAGCCATCAACTCTTTTAAAATGACAATCAATATGATGCAGCTTAACGGTGTTTGCTATCCACTCAATTGCTGCGGTGTGACTTTGTGCAGCTAATTTTGATGTGGATTGGTCGAAAGTCTTTTCTAATTCAAAATAACGGTCATCAAGGGCGCAGGTAAGATGTGCTGTGGTTCTTCCTGTTTCACCACTGCCAATAAATCCGTCTTCAACTAATACTACTTTTCGTCCTTCTTTTGCAAGACAATAAGCAGAAGTAAGTCCGGCAATGCCGCCACCAACAACTAAAATGTCTGTTTCAATATCGTTGCTTAATTTTTCAAAAGCTATTGGGTTTTTTGCTGATTCAAACCAAAAGGAAAGGTTATCGCCTGATGTGATGTTACCGCCACTGAATACTTTTTTCATTTTATTTAAGTTTATGCTCTGAATGAGTTTTCACAACGGTACAAAAGTTGCGTATTTGAGTGTATGAAACATTACACAATCTTGGGAAAGAATTACATGATTCACACATTGCGTTCGAGGAGTGTCGCAATACAATGACCGCTAACTTATATATATGTTTAGTTTACCTACCATATCCCATCCAATTTAGAAATATTACGGAAGTTTTGGTACTTATACAATTTTATTGTTCACCAATTGAAGATATTAAATTATCAAATAATTACTGCTTATCAAAAGGTAAAACGCTTCATTCATGCTATAAATAAACTCTCTCCTACTGTTTTAACTTAAGAAATTCATTCAATCTCGTCAAATATCTTGGAGACAAATATTGCCGACGTAAAGCCCAGTTTTTGCCGTTTCCTTGAGCTGCTAATTTCACCGTATTCTTGCCATGCTTGCTATTTAAACTATCTAAAGCTTTCATGAGGGCATTACTTTTTTCACGATTATGTGTTTCAAATAAAGCTTCTTGTTGCCCAGTGCTTTCATCTCTTAAGTCTAATAGCATTGCTCCGCATCGATTGTAATGATACTTTTCACGCCATATTTTATCCAATCCTTGAATAGCTGTTTTGACAATGACGCTGGAGTCGTTGGTAGGTTGGAGTAACTTCATCGTGATATGATTGACGTATTGGGCTAAATCGTTTCTAAACCTAGAAGTTTCAATTTGCACATCAATATAGCCTGCAAGGCTTTTCTGCTTTCGCAACTTACTGGCACAATTACTGGCATGGTTGACTAAAGCTTCTTTCACATCCTGATAATTGGTCAATAGTTTGCCAAAGCTGCGTCCCGTTGCAATGGCTTCTTTGTTCTTTCCTTCATCTGCCAGCTCTAAACAGGCTTCGCCATGAAGCTCCCGCCACATTCTAAATCCGGTTATGGTGAAATGTTTCTTCACCCATTCACCTGGTAGTAGTCTGAATTCTAAAGCTGTTCGTACCCCCATTGCTGCCAGCCTTTTTGCTTTCGCATGCCCAACCCCCCAAAGTTCTTCTACGGGAAATTGCGATAGAGCAATGGTGATTTCATGATCATCGTTGAGCACCAATGCACCACCGGACTGCTTATCCTTCTTAGCCAATTTATTAGCAACCTTAGCCAAAGTTTTCGTAGGGGCAATGCCAATACTTATGGGTATGCCCACTAAGTTCCAAGTTTCATTAACGATATGCTTTGCATAAGCTTTCATATCATAATCAAAGTCCTTAAATAACAACCAGCATTCGTCCACGCTGTATATTTCCCACTCTGGCGTAAATCGACTGAGGGTATGCATTAAACGATTGTGCATTTCACCGTATAGCTCGTAGTTACTTGAAAATGGGATGATCTTTCCTGCTTTAATATCTTTTCTGATTTCAAACTCAGGTGTACCCATTTTAATGCCTAAGGCTTTAAGCTCCGCACTTCTAGCGATCACACAACCATCATTATTACTCAAGACCGCAATCGGACTCTTTGCTAAATCAGGACGAAATAACCGTTCACAAGAAGCATAAAAATTAATGCCATCTGCCAATCCCCACATCTTTTTCATGGAATCAT
>JACMOI010000183.1 GCA_014378105.1 Pseudopedobacter sp. | reverse complement strand
ATTTATGAGCTGAGAAAGTTAAAAGTGAGAAGTGATGAGTGAAAAGTTTAGGAAGTGTACGAATCAAACTGGTTACTCTTCAAAGCAATTATATTATCTTCGCCATCTATAAACAGAATATATAGTTAAAATGTACATCCTAGGAGTAAACGCTTACCATGCTGATGCCTCAGCTTGTATTTACCACAACGACCAACTGATTGCAGCTTCGGAAGAAGAGCGTTTTAGAAGAATTAAGCATTGGGCTGGATTTCCTACCCTAGCCATTGAGTTCTGTTTAAAAGAGGCTGGTATTTCTATTCAGGATATAGATTATATCGCTATTTCCAGAGATCCTAAAGCTAATTTTGGAAAAAAAGTGCTGACCGCTATTAAAAATAGATTAAGTCTGAAAAACATGCTTAACTGGGCTAAAAACCTAAAAAAAGCGGCTAATATTGAAGATGAAATTCTCACCCATTTTAAATTGGATAAAGGAAGTTTAAAAGCGCAGATTGTTAATGTAGAACATCATCGCAGTCATTTAGCGAGTGCATTCTTTGCTTCTGATTTTGAAGAAGCGGCTATCTTATCGATAGATGGCTTTGGAGATTATTCCTCCACCATGGTTGCGACAGGAAAAGGCAATCAAATCAAAGTATTAGAAACTGTTTCTTACCCCCATTCTGCTGGTGTTTTTTATACCACATTTACGCAATACTTAGGCTTCCCTCATTTTGGTGATGAATATAAAGTGATGGGCTTAGCACCTTATGGAGAAGCAAAATATGTAGATCAACTGAAAGATGTTTTAATCTTTAAAGATGATGGGTTATTTGAGTTAAATCTTGCTTATTTTAATCATCCTAAAAAAGGCGTTCAAATGGTTTGGGAGGATGGAATTCCTCATATGGATAGTTTATACACGCCCTATTTAATAGAAAAATTTGGTCCCATTAGAGGAAAAGATGAGCCATTAAGTCAATACCATAAAGATTTGGCCGCTTCTGTTCAAAGAATTACTGAAGCGTTAATTTTTCATATTTTAAATCATCTTCAAAAAAAGACTGGATTAAAAAATATTTGCATCGCTGGAGGAGTGGCTCAAAATTCGGTAGCCAATGGAAAAATCATTACAAATACCAAATTTGAAAAATTATATATTCCTCCCGCTGGTCATGATGCAGGTACTTGTTTAGGAGCTGCACTATGGGTTTACAATCAGGTTCTAAAAAATCCAAGAATTCCGACAACCAATCATGGTTATTTGGGCAGTCAATTTACCAATGAAGAAATTATAGTTTGTCTAGAAAAAGAAGGTATTGCATTTGAAAAATTAGAAGGGGAAGCACTTTTTAATAAAGTAAGTAATTGTTTGATTAACTCAGGCGTGGTAGGTTGGTTTCAGGGAAGGGCCGAGTTTGGACCTAGAGCGCTAGGTCACAGGTCTATTATAGCTGACCCTAGAAGAGCAGACGCTAAAGAGATTTTGAATGCAAAAATCAAAAGAAGAGAATCGTTTAGACCATTTGCACCTTCTATTTTGAAGGAGTATGTAGCCGAATATTTTGAATTGGTTGATGATGTTCCATTTATGGAAAAAGTATTCCCTATTAAAAAAGAGAAGCATGCCATTATTCCTGCGGTTACTCATGTGGATGGCACCGGTAGGTTACAAACGGTGGACAAAGCCGTTGAACCAAAATATTATGGCTTAATTGAAAACTTTAGAAAGAAAACCGGAGTTCCTATTTTGTTAAATACTTCATTTAACGAAAACGAGCCCATTGTCAACACGCCTCAGGAAGCTTTAGCTTGCTACTTGAGAACCAAAATGGATATGTTGGTGATGGGAGACATTGTGGTGAGCAGAAGGTAGTCGAAAGTCTAAGAATTGAGTTTCACCTCACCCCTGCCCTCTCCTCAAGGAGAGGGAGAATAATTCGGTTAAAATTGATTCATTACCTCCATTACTTTCTCGATATCATTAGTGCTGTGAGCAAACGAAATAGGTAAACTCAAAGTGGTTTGGTGTATTTCCTCAGCAATGGGATAACTTTCTCCTTTAAAAATTTTTTGATAGGCTTTTTGTTGATGTGGTGGAATGGGGTAATGAATCTCTGTTCCTATGCCGTTTTCTAGTAAATATTTTTTGAGTTGGTCTCTTTTTGGATGACGGATATTGTAGATATGATAGACATCAAAAAAGTCAGGATGAACTTGAGGTTTGATAAAATCCCCTTTTAAATTATCATGATAAAGCTTGGCTAAGGTGCGCTTGTGTGCTGTGATTTCATCTAAATACCTCAGCTTGATACTTAAGAAACCTGCCTGAATTTCATCCAATCTAGAATTGTAACCTATATGGTCATTATGGTATTTCTTTGCCGAACCATAATTTCTTAAAGATTTGACTAAAGTCGCTTCTTGTTCTGTTTTAACGGTTAAAGCACCGCCATCACCTAAAGATCCTAAATTCTTGGTAGGGTAAAAGCTGAAAGCTCCTAATCCAAAAGTCCCTGCTTGTTGTCCCTTAAATTTTGCGCCATGTGCTTGTGCACAATCCTCGATCAAATGCAATTGATACTTTTTACAGATGGCCTCTATTTTATCCATCTGGCATACTTTTCCGTATAAATGGGTCAGCATGATGGCTTTAGTTCTTGCGTTAATCCTTTCTTCTATCTTTTCTGGATCCATGTTATAGGTATTAATATCAGGTTCCACCAAAACAGGCTTAAAACCTGCATTAATTACTGCTAAAATAGTGGCGATATAAGTATTTGAGGCAACCAACACCTCCGCATCTTTAGGCAATTGAAGTACTTTTAAAGCCAATACCAACGCATCTAAACCTGAGGCCAGTCCAACGCAGTAATTGGCTCCGCAATAATCGGCGAAAGCCTGCTCAAAATGTTTGACTTTATTCCCTAAAATATACCAGCCCGATTGTAAAGAATCCTGAAAATCTTTTTCAAGTTCTTTAAAAAAAGGTTGATTGAGTTTGCCTAAATCTTCGTATGGAATCATGATTCGTATTTTTCGAAAATATAATCCTTATCATCATAATATTCAGAAGCCAATATCATCAATATCGCATCGGGACTGAAATTATACATTTGATGCCAATCTTTTGGCGCTATTATCAAACATTTAGCTGGGGTATCTAATTGAAATTCTTGCGTTTGTTCCCCATCATTATTAAAAATGGTACAGCTTCCTTTGATACAAATTGCCGCCTGAATAGTTTGATGGTGACGATGTCCTCCCCTTATTGAACTATCTACACCGTAGATATAAAAAATCCGCTTGATATCAAATGGGATCGTTTTTTCGATCACAGTGAGATTTCCTCTTTTATCAGTAAATGTGGAGAGGTTCTGTAAATACGCCATTCAACGATATTTTGCTTTTTAAATTAGATATTGGCAAAATATCAAAATAGTAGCGGAAAGACAATTTTAGTTTTGTGGGGATTGGGTGCTGGCCTATAGATGATGGGTGATCGTTCTTGGGTGATGGTTAATGGAGGATGATTATTGGTTGATGGCTTTCCAAAGTAAATCCTTTAACTCAATTAAACCTTTATTGGCAATAGATGAGATGAAAATAGATGGCATTTCTTTAGGAAGTTGCGCTTGCATTTCTTTTTGCAATTCCTCATCCAATAAATCGGCTTTCGTTACTGCTATAATTTTTGGTTTTTGAAGTAGTTCTGGATTATATACAGTTAATTCTTTCAACAAGATATCATATTCTTCTTTTATTGTTCTTGAGGTATCGGCAGGAACCATAAATAAGAGTACCGAGTTTCTTTCAATATGTCTTAAAAAACGAAAGCCTAAACCTTTACCTTCTGAAGCGCCTTCAATAATACCTGGAATATCCGCCATGATGAAAGAAGATTGTCCTCTGTAAGATACTAGGCCCAAATTAGGAACGATGGTGGTGAACGGATAATCACCAATTTCTGGCTTTGCAGCAGTAATGACGGAAAGTAAAGTAGATTTTCCAGCATTAGGAAATCCTACTAGCCCAACATCGGCTAAAACCTTTAATTCTAGAATTTTCCAAGCTTCTTGTCCGGGCATGCCGGGCTGAGCATAACGTGGCGTTTGATTGGTTGGCGATTTAAAATGCGCATTTCCCAATCCTCCTTTTCCACCATCTAATATAATTTGTTCTTCTCCGTCTTTAGTGATTTCGAATAAAACCTCTCCTGTTTCCGCATCTTTTGCGATCGTTCCTAAAGGGACCTCTAAGATCTCATCCCTTCCCATTTTTCCTGATTTCATTGTCGCTCCACCTGCTCCTCCATCACCTGCTGAAACATGCTTCCTATATTTCAGGTGAAGTAAAGTCCAAAGTTGGGCATTTCCTCTTACGATTACATGTCCGCCTCGAGCGCCATCACCACCAGCAGGTCCACCCATTGCGGTTTTCTTATCACGGTGCAAATAAGCAGAACCTGGCCCACCTTTTCCTGATTTACAGGAAACCTTCACATAATCAACGAAATTGGAGCCTTGAGACATTTTTAGATTTTATTTGATGATGTGACGATTTGAAAATTTGATGATCCCATTTGATTTCAAAAGTTTATCTCCTGAAAAATTACCCTAAAGCACTACTTAGTTATTTTTTCCTCTATCACCTTCACAATATTTCCAAAAATTTCGTCAATGGATCCTACTCCTTCTACTGCAAAAAATTTATTTTGCGTTCTGTAAAAATTAGCTACTTGAGCAGTCTTAGAAGTATATTCGTGAATTCTTTTCTTGATGATTTCAGGATTTTGATCATCTGGTCGTCCAGAGTCTTTTCCTCTAATCAACAAGCGCTTTTGCAACTCTTCTTCATCCACTTCTAAAGCAATCATTCCAGAAATACCATCATTTTTAGAAGTCAACAATTGATCTAAGGCTTCAGCTTGCGCAACAGTTCTAGGGAAACCATCAAAGATAAAGCCTTTTGCAGCGGCATTTTGATCTAGTTTATTAGAAATCATTCCAATCACCACTTCATCAGGCACTAACAAACCTTGATCCATTAACTTTTTAGCTTCTAATCCAAGTGGGGTACCATTGCTGATTTCACCACGCAGGATATCACCAGTAGAAAGGTGTACTAAATTATATTTTTGAATTAGATGATGTGATTGTGTGCCTTTTCCTGCACCCGGAGGGCCAAAGAGTACGATATTTAGCATATTGATGATAAAATTAAAAAAGCCTTTTTACCTGCTGGCAAAAAGGCTTTACCTTAAATTATTTGGTGAACCTGAAGGGATTCGAACCCCTAACCTCCTGATCCGTAGTCAAGTGCTCTATCCAGTTGAGCCACAGGTCCATTTTATTGGATTGCAAAAGTAAGTATTCAACTTTGTTTTGCGAAATTTAATATTCATAATTGTTCAAAACTTATTTGTCAGGCTGAGCGGAGTCGAAGCCTTTCTTCGAATAATGTGTCCTATTCTTACAAACCGACAGCTCTTTCAATTTTTCCCAATTGTTTGATATTATTGCTTCTTTTTTCTTCTTACCCCAACCTTTTACTTGCTTTTCAAATGCTATAGCCTGGTTAATATCATTAAAATATTCGCAAAAAACGAGATTTACAGGTCTTCTAAAATGTGTGTATGAATTTCCATTAAAACCAGATTTGTGTTCAAATAACCTTCTATCTATATCATTTGTAACTCCAGTGTAGTATGTACCATCATTACACTTTAGGATATAAACGAAATACTGCTTCATTTTTAAATGATTGACGTTTCGACTCCGCTCAACGTGACATTCGTTTCGACGACTCCGCTCAACGTGACATTATTGTCAGACTGAGCGGAGTCGAAGCTCTTACTTTCTATCTTTTTTCTGATCTCCGCCCGGACGAGAAATAGATTCTCTCATGTCTGTATCCGCTTGTATGTTTTGCATTCTATAATAGTCCATGATGCCTAAATTACCACTTCTAAAAGATTCGGCAATCGCCAAAGGAATCTGAGACTCGGCTTCGATCACCTTTGCTCTTGCATCTTGCGCTTTCGCTCGCATCTCTTGTTCATGAGCTACAGCAAATGCTCGTCTCTCTTCCGCTTTTGCGTTGGCCACTTTCAAATCTGCTTCCGCTTGATCAGTCTGCAATTTAGCACCAATATTATCACCGATATCAATATCTGCGATGTCAATAGATAAGATCTCAAAAGCAGTTCCAGAATCTAATCCTTTGCTCAATACCACTTTTGAAATTTTATCAGGATTTTCTAAAACTTCTTTATGGCTTACCGCCGAGCCAATAGTAGTAACAATTCCTTCCCCTACTCTAGCTAAAATAGTCTCTTCTCCTGCTCCACCAACTAATTGATTGATGTTTGCTCTAACGGTTACTCTCGCCTTGGCAATCAACTGTATGCCGTCTTTAGCCACTGCTGCAACTGGAGGCGTATTAATTACTCTTGGATTTACTGACAATTGAACGGCTTCAAAAACATCTCTACCCGCTAAATCTATCGCAGTAGCCAATTTAAAATCCAAAGGAATATTTGCCTTATCGGCAGATATCAAAGACTTAATGACATTATTAACATGTCCGCCAGCTAGAAAATGGGTTTCAATTTCGTTAGAAGTGATATTTAAGCCCGCCTTGGTTGAAGTAATCATTGCATTAACCACTAAAGATGGAGGTACCCGTCTCAATCGCATGAGGACTAAGTTTAGTAAATTGATCTTAACTCCTGAAAGTTGGGCCGTAAACCAAAGATTTATAGGGAGTACATATAGTAAAAAAAAGAGCGCGACAATGCTCCCGATGACAATAAAAATAATGCTTACATATCCATCCATATGATTAAGTTTTGGTGATTATTTCACAATATCGTCAATTGCTTTGAAATCTGGAAGGTCTCCGGCAGATTCTAGAACTTCTGCATAGATAATTTTGTGGTTTTTATCTAAAACAAAAGCTGCTCTTTTTGCAACACCTTTTAAATGGAACACAAATTCATCGTACTGTGAACCATAAGCTTTAGAAACTTCTTTATTAAAATCTGATAATAAAGGGAATTGGTATTGATTTTCTTCTTTAAATTTTGCTAGGGTAAACGGAGAGTCTACAGATATACCTAAAACTTGTGCTCCTAAACCCTCGTAAAAGCCAAAGTTGTCTCTCATGGTACACAACTGAGTCGTACAAACTCCGGTAAATGCCATTGGAAAAAAGTGAATAACTACTTTTTTACCTGCAAAATCTTTTAAACTCACCTCTTTTAAATCCGAACTAAATAATGTGAAATCTGGAGCTTGATCTCCTACTTTTAATGCCATAACGTTATAATTTAATATTTAAAATTTTAATTGAATAAGTAACCTTTTATTTAAGAATTAGTTTGCAAACGCTGTATTTGATCTTGCATAATTTCCATCCCCTCGTAAAATGAATGTGGTCTGTAACCTAACTCATTCATAGATTTATCTAAGATGAAGCCTGTTCTTACTGGTCTTTTTGCAGATTGATTCAAAGAAGAAGAACTAATGGGATTAATCAAGGATTTATCTAAATGATAGAAATCTGCAACTTGCTGAACCAATTCAATGATGCTCATCATATCTTTACCAGAGGCATTAAAAATACCTTTTGCTCCCTTTTCTGCTGCCAACAAACAAATCTCTGCTAAGTCTTCTGCAAGTGTAGGCATTCGCCATTGATCATCCACTACATTAATTGGATTTCCTTTTTCCAAAGCTCCTTTTGCCCAAAGAACAATATTACTTCGACTCATGTCATTTACAATTCCATAAACAATGATGGTTCGTAAGATGGTCCAATGTATATCTGATGCTTGCAAAAGCTTTTCGGCCGCTAGTTTAGACTCCCCATAATAAGACAAAGGGTTTGGGACTGCATTTTCCAAATAGGGACCGCTGGCGCCATCAAAAATAAAATCAGTTGACAAATGCACTAACTGAGTTTTATTTACTTTACAGGCTTTAATTAAATTACTGACAGCCTCGACATTTAATTTCCAACAAAGTTCTTTTTCTGTTTCACAAGTATCCACGTTAGTCATCGCCGCTGTATGAATCACCACATCGGGTTGATATTTTCGAAGAATTTGATTCACGTTTTTAGGATCAGTAATATCCATTTCTGCATACTGATATCCTTCTTTTACCTGATACCTATTTGGACCTTTGGCAGTGGCTATTAAATCAAAGTCTTTTTTCGAAAGAATTCTTTCAGTAATTTTTTGACCCAATAAACCGTTGCTTCCCGTAACCAGTATTTTTTTCATATCTGCTCCAAAATAATTGATTATATCTGAAATGAAAGAATAAAAAGCTGATAAATAAAAAAAAGGATCCAGCTTTCGCTGATCCTTCTCTGTTTATTAAAATCAAATATTAATTAAACTTTAAAAATGTGTAGTTACCTAAATTAACCTTTGGCAAGGTTGAAGAATATTTCTCATTAATGACTCTAATAAATTCGTTTGCAACTGCCGCGTAACCCATAGGTGTTAAATGAACTCCATCTAGAGAAAATAATTTACCTGTAACATAAGCTGTCGTGAATGTTACCCCATCAACTGTTGCTCCTAGTCCAACAAACTTTTTTAAATATTCGTTAGCATCAAAAACAGCTAAGCCTTTACTGTCAGCCAGGCTTTTAATGGTGGTATTATAACTGGTTACATAATCTCTAACATTTAAAACTTCATCTTTATCTAAAACATATTTACTTTCAATTGGGTTTCCTGGGTGTAGGCCATAAGGTAAAGAATTACCATTTGGCACTCCTATTAAAGAAGTTGGGAAACTTAAAACAATTAAATCATCGTTTGTGGCTGCTCTAGGACCTGCCGAAGTTTGTATATATAATGCTTGAACCGCAGGATTCGCTTTTTTCACATTCGCTAAAATTGCAGAAACAGTTAAAGTATTAAAAAATGGGATGGTAGAAACATCAGGTATAGTCGCTACTGCGCCCTTAGCTCCACTAGCAGTTAATTTTGTGATCAACTCGGTATAAAACGAAGTAAAGTCGGCCTTGGGTGTTAAAACATCTCCAACTCCGCCTGAGGTTGCGTAACTTAACGCATCATTATTTCCTAACCAGTTAGTAAAGAAAGTAAAAGGTGTGGTTGTTGCAAAATCCAAATACGTTGTTGAGTTTGTACCCGCGTTACCTGGCAATAAGCGTTCGAAATAACCATTTACGTTTCCGTAAACTGATAATTTAATATCTCGAAGTTTGATACCTGGTACACCATAATTATTTATTGGACCTGTATATTTGGTATATAAAGTCACATTGCCAAAACCAGGTATGGCTGCAACACCTCTAATCCCTAGTTCCGTTGTTACAGGAATTAAGTTGGGCGTTCCAGATGCTGATAAGCCCCCATATTTGATGTAACCAGATCCATTTTTTTGCGCCGTCGAAAATAAAGGCTGAGGAAATTCGCCTCCTCCTGCCAATTTCATTTGCTGCGCAATAATTGCTGGGTATGAATTATGTTGACCAGACAAATAAAGCCCATTATCTGCAAAGCCGGCTGTTAATGAGTTCCCCAGAGAAATAAATCTTGTGAAATTTGCTGAACCAGATGTTGGCACTTGTACCGCAACAGTGCCACCGTCTTTTTTACATGCTGCAACTGCCACGATTAGCACTGCAAACACCAACCTTGAGATGTATTTAATTTTCATTGTAATTTGATTTAAGTTTATTGGTTAAATGACTTGGAATCATTTCTATTTTTATTATGCAAGCATAACAAATATTATAATTTAATCCAATTTTTTTAAAGGAAATATTTTGACTAAAATTTTGTTCAAAAAATACTATTGAAAATGGTCATTTCGCTCTTTTTTTAAAATTAACTTCCTATAGAAATTCAAATAATTAAGCTTAAAACTGTATTTACACAATAATTAAAATATTTTAGATAGTTATATTTGAATTTTGATGAATAAACAGTAATTTCGCCATCTCAAAAATTCATTGAATAAAAGTTATATCTCATTGATAAATTATTAAGTTTCAATATGCCAAACATTGGAAAAATAGCGCAAATTATAGGACCAGTAATCGATGTAAGTTTCATAAACGATTCGAAACTTCCTAAAATTTTTAACGCGTTAGTTATCACCAAAGATAACGGACAGAAAATTGTTGTTGAAGTTCAACAACATTTGGGAGAAGACAGAGTAAGAGCTGTTGCCATGGATTCTACTGACGGATTAGTTAGGGGAATGGATGTGGTAGATAGTGGCGCTCCTATCAAAATGCCAGTTGGAGATGCTATCAAAGGTCGTGTTTTCAATGTTGTTGGAGAAGCTATTGATGGTATCGAAAATGTTGATAAAACAAATGGAAAGTCAATTCACAATCAACCTCCTCGCTTCGAAGATTTATCAACTGAAAATGAGATTTTATTTACCGGTATTAAGGTAATCGATTTGTTAGAACCTTATGCAAAAGGCGGTAAAATTGGATTATTTGGTGGAGCTGGTGTTGGTAAAACGGTATTAATTCAGGAGTTGATCAACAACATCGCAAAAGCATATGACGGTTTATCTGTATTTGCTGGCGTTGGCGAACGTACTCGTGAAGGAAACGATCTTTTACGTGAGATGATTGAAGCTGATATCATTAAATATGGTGATGAGTTCAAACACTCTATGGAAGAAGGCGGATGGGATTTATCTAAAATTGATAGAGAAGCTTTAAAAGATTCTAAAGCAACTTTCGTTTTCGGACAAATGAATGAGCCTCCTGGCGCAAGAGCCCGTGTTGCTTTATCTGGATTAACCATTGCTGAATATTATAGAGATGGTGAAGCTGATGGACAAGGAAAAGATATTCTTTTCTTTATCGACAACATCTTCCGTTTCACTCAAGCAGGTTCTGAAGTTTCGGCTTTATTAGGTCGTATGCCGTCTGCAGTAGGTTACCAACCCACTTTAGCGACAGAAATGGGTACTATGCAAGAGCGTATTACTTCTACAAAAAGAGGATCTATTACATCGGTTCAGGCGGTTTATGTTCCTGCAGATGATTTAACCGATCCTGCACCAGCAACAACATTTGCCCACTTAGATGCTACCACAGTACTATCTCGTAAAATTGCTGAATTAGGTATTTATCCTGTGGTAGATCCTTTGGATTCTACCTCAAGAATTTTAACTCCAGTAGTAGTGGGTGATGAGCATTATTCTTGCGCTCAAAACGTAAAAGAGATTTTACAACGTTATAAAGAATTACAAGATATTATTGCTATCTTAGGTTTAGACGAACTATCTGAAGAAGATAGACTGATTGTTGCTCGTGCCCGTAAAATTGAAAGATTTTTATCTCAACCGTTCTTCGTAGCTGAAGTTTTCACAGGATCACCTGGAAAATATGTTAGTTTAACAGAATCGCTAGAAGGTTTTTTCAAAATTTTCTCAGGTGAGCTTGACAGTCTGCCAGAACAAGCTTTCTATTTAGTAGGAAATATTAATGAAGTTATTGCGAAAGCAGCGACTTTAGTTTAATGATTAATAAAATACGCTTCATACTTCTTTAAAGAAAACACAGGTTATGTTCTTTGATTGATTATAAAAAAAAAAACAGAGCCTTTTTTTTAAGCGTAAAACACAGGTTTTTTTTTATTATAATTCAACAAAAAACATAACCTGTGTTTTACTTGTGTTCTAAAAAATAGAACACATAAGAAAGATAGTATGCAACCCCTTTTCTAATTAACCAAACCTCTTTTTAATTTAAGGGGTAACCTGTACTAAGCCCCATAATCTTTTGGTTTTAAACGGCCTTCGCCCCTCTCGTTTACTTATATTTATAAACTTTTTGTTAGACTACCTCTTTCCTGTTCCCCTTCTTTCAAAGTGCTCTTACCCGATCCCTCTTTCTCCCTCAACCCCTTGCCCCATTCTTTCTCCCTCGGAAGTAAACAGGGGAAAGAAGGGGGAAAGAAGGGGGAAATGTCGGGGGATACCTTCTTGATGCGTAGCAAGAATAATTTTTTTTTATACACAAAACTGCCTCCGGCGTTCTTAAAAAATTAAATTAAATTAAAAGAGCAGCACCGAAGGAGTTCAAACTTCGCCTTTCCCATGCGAAGCAAGGAGGGGATGGAGAAGAACCCCCTTTGGGGGGGATTCCTTCGGCGTTTCGTTTAGAAAAAAGAGGCGTATAAAAAGAGCATGGGGAAAGGGTTGCATTTTCTCTATAGAACAAACGCGTTCTTTTTTAACAAGATTTTTGTTTAAGACCGTTTAAAAATAGGCTTCGAAACGGCGTTCATCTTATTTTTCTTTGCGTTAAAACAAAGGCTGTCTTGGCTAAAAAAAAAGCAAGGAAAAAGGGAGAGGGGAAGGAAGAGGAGAAGGAAGAGGAGAAGGAAGAGGAGATGGGGTAGGAAGAGGGGAAGGAAGAGGGGATGGGGTAGGAAGGAGTTTTCAAGAAAAAAAGAGGTTTGACTTTTGACGCAGGGCTTTTAAGCCACCGGTAAAGAGGAAAAATGTATAGAGAAAAGAAATAGGTTGACTGCCACTTTTACCCT
>JACMOI010000043.1 GCA_014378105.1 Pseudopedobacter sp. | reverse complement strand
TCCTAATCCCGCTATGTGTGACCAATTTGCCTGATCTGGTAAAGAACTGGCCTTAAGTTTTACGGCTAACCAGCTAAAGGAAAATATCCCTAAAGGTTTTCCAATTAATAAACCAGCTATAATCGCCAGACTTAAGCCAGAAGTAATGTTTTCCATCATGGTAAATTCAAATCGGATATTCGTATTTGCAATAGCGAAAATTGGCATAATCATAAAGTTAACAGGCCGAGTTAAGATATGCTCTAAACGCTCCAAGGGTGATGCTTTAACTGTTGTGTTAGTAGGAATGGTAAAGGCTGTTAAAACACCAGCAATGGTGGAGTGTATGCCAGAATGGTGAATAAAATACCACATAAAAAAACCTGGTATAAGGTAGAAGAATAACTTTTTTACTCCAAAATAATTTAGCGCAATTTGAATCAAAAAGAAACCCCCTGCATAGGCCAAAGAGTCTAAATGTATTTCTTTCGAATAGAATATCGCAATAACTACAATAGCACCTAAATCATCAACTATTGCCAATGCTGCTAAAAAAATCTTTAAAGAGTTAGGTACTTTGTTACCCAATAATGAAAGTATAGCAATGGCAAACGCGATATCTGTTGCCATTGGAATTCCCCAACCATCACTTGTTGCAGAGTTATGATCTATTAAGTGATAAATTAAAGCGGGAAATAGCATTCCACCCAAAGCTGCGATAATTGGCAGAGAAGCCTTTTTGATGCTAGATAGTTCCCCCTCAATTAATTCTCTTTTAATTTCTAGACCTACCAACAAAAAGAAAATCGCCATTAAACCATCGTTTATCCAACTCAAAAACGTATAATCTAAGTCGAAACTTCCGGCTGTAAAACCCAATTTAGTATTTAAAAAGCGGTTAAAATTTTCACTTAAAGGAGAGTTAGCAATCGCAAGACTAATGACAACGCAGAAAATCAATAAAATACCACCAGTACTTTGTGATTTAAAGAAATTTGTAAAGGGCTTGATGTTGATGATTTTGGCCATATTCGCTAAAATAAGGATTTCAACAGTATTATTATTCAATAAAATAAAATCCTAGATATCGAGAATGTTTTATTTTTTAAATGATTACTTATTGATTAGGTAATTCAATGTAGGATATGCTATATAAAATCATCTATATTCCCTTTTCCTTCACGTATGATATCAAACCCTCCATTGGTACAATCAATCACTGTCGAAGGGACATTATCACCGTAGCCTCCGTCAATCACTAAATCTACACTTTCCTGGTATTTTTCAAAAATCAACTCTGGGTCTGTGGTATATTCAATAATATCATCTTCATCATGAATGGAAGTGGATAAAATAGGATTGCCTAATAATTGTACAATTTGTCTCGCAATATTATTGTCAGGAACCCTGATGCCCACTGTTTTTTTATTACTCGACAAAAGTTTAGGCACATTATTGCTCGCATTAAAGATAAAAGTAAAAGGGCCGGGCAAAGCTTTTTTCAGCACCCTAAAAATCGTGTTGTCTATAGGTTTGATATAATCTGAAATATGACTTAAATCATAACAGATGAATGAAAAATTTGCCTTTTCAGCTTTTATACCTCTTAGTTTAGCAATTCTTTCTATAGCTTTTTGATTGGTAATATCGCAACCTAAACCGTAAACGGTATCTGTGGGATAAATAATGATGCCGCCTTTCTTTAAAACCTCCACAACTTGTTCTAAGGCTTTTTCATTCGGGTTTTCAGGATAGATACGTATTAACATCGTTAACAAAAGTAACTATTAAAGTTTGAAGTCGGAAGTCGGTTTTCAAAGTGAGAGATAGGAATTCGGTTGTTAGCGGTTGGAAGTCAACAGTCAGCAATTAGAGGTTAGGAGTTAGCCATGAATTTTGCTGTTATTACAATGTTCCTCGCTAACCGCAAATGTCATTATTTAAGAGCTTCTATTTTACAAAAATAGTACTGGAAAAACATTTTCTAATTTGGCAAATGCACTTTTGATATTACAGGCAGAAAGAGAAATTAAGACAATGGCTTTTTTAAACCGCTAAATAATCTCTTTTGTTGCGGTGATGGCACTGTTTAGTGCTCCTAATAGCGAATCTCTATATTTAATGAAATTATCCTCCCGGTCAGCTTCTTCACCTTTTTTTAAAGCCAGTTTAGCCAGCTTTACCTGTTCTAAATCGTTTTGGTACAGTTTTGTAAATTCCTCTGGATTTTTGTTTTTTAATATTCTAACAGAATGTGAATATTGCTCAAATATATCTGTGATGATTGTTAAACTTTTATCATCGTAATTTTTTAAACCACTAAACTTTGATGTTAGCTTTTCAAACTTACCTCTTTCTTTTGCGTAACCCATATTTCGGCAAATATACAGTTTTTAAGTTTTATTATAGTCTGG
>JACMOI010000182.1 GCA_014378105.1 Pseudopedobacter sp. | reverse complement strand
GCTTATTTTGTTGATGGAACTGACATCGACGACCACGGCGATGCACATGCTGATGATGGTTTTTGCAACGCTATCAGCAAAGCTAAAGTGAAAGGCGAGATCGTAAAAGGGAGATTTAAGGCGACAGAATTTATGCTGTTGAAAGATTAATAATCTTTTTGCAAACTAAATTAAAGCCTGTGCATTTCTATATTTGTATATGTCTCAAGCAAAACTTTCAGTCAATATCAATAAAATCGCCACGCTTCGAAACTCTCGCGGTGGCGACAACCCAAATTTGGTTAAAACAGCTTTAGATTGCGAACGCTTTGGTGCGCAAGGAATTACGGTACATCCTCGTCCGGATGAACGCCATATTCGTTATCAAGATGTTTCTGATTTAAAGGCAAAAATCAAAACCGAGTTTAATATCGAAGGTAATTGCCAAGAAGCTCAGTTCGTAAAATTAGTTTTAGATAATCAGCCTGCTCAAGTTACTTTAGTTCCCGATTCCTTAGGGCAAATTACCTCCAACCATGGTTGGGATACCATCAAACATCAAAATTACTTACAGGATATGATTGCTGTATTCCAAGAAAAAGGAATCAGAGTTTCCATTTTTGTAGACCCAAATACCGAGATGGTTGAAGCCGCAAAAACTACGGGTACAGATCGAATAGAATTATATACCGAGGCTTATGCCAAGCAATTTGAAAATAACCGAGAAAAAGCAATTCTTCCCTATATCAACGCAGCTCATAAAGCCAATGAATTAGGACTTGGAATTAATGCTGGGCATGATTTGGATTTACATAATCTACAATATTTTGCACAACATATTCCGGGTTTATTAGAAGTGAGTATTGGCCATGCTT
Organism: Pseudopedobacter sp.; assembly: GCA_014378105.1. Taxonomy (GTDB): domain Bacteria; phylum Bacteroidota; class Bacteroidia; order Sphingobacteriales; family Sphingobacteriaceae; genus Pseudopedobacter. The sequence continues at coordinate 12,903 of JACMOI010000182.1, read as the reverse complement.
TAATTTGTGATGCCTTGTATTTGGGTTTAGAGAATACCATTCAACGTTATTTGTATCAGTTGAAATAATGTCAATATGAATTAATTATATTTGATTATAGAAAAATTCTGCATCATGACTATAACAGCAATCAGAGAAAAACTCCAAGAATACATTAAAACAGCCGATGATAAAAAAATCAAAGCCATTTTTACTTTGGTTGAAAACGATATAGATGAAAAATACAATTGGTGGGAGGATAAAGAGTTCTTAGATGATTTAGATGAAAGAGGGAGAAGATATGAAGCAGGGATTGATAGAGGTTATACTTTTGAAGAAGCAAAAGAGGAAATCTTAAAACTAAAATCTGAAAAGAGTGGTCAATTATAAGATTGTTTTATACTTAAAAGCTCAAAAGGAATTAAATGAATCATATAAATGGTATGAGAAACAAAAGATAGGGTTAGGATTGAAATTTCTTAATCAAGTCGATGAAGATTTAAAATCAATTGCAAACAATCCTAAATTTTATCCTTCCAAGGAAAGAAACTATAGAGAGTTTTTAATGAAAATTTATCCGTACTTAATTGTTTACAAAATCAAAGAAACAACTAACGAAGTATTAGTTTCTTCTATATTCCACACCAAAAGAAATCCAAAACTAAAATAGGATTCAAAAATGGTAAAACAATTATCGCTTACTGATTTCTTGGAAAAAGCCAAAACCACTTTGGTGGTAGATGTGCGTACACCTTTAGAATTTAAACAAGGACACATTCCAGGAGCAGTCAATATTTCCATTTTTACCAATGAGGAAAGAGTAATTGTAGGGACAACTTATAAACAGCAAGGGAGACAACCTGCTATACTTCTAGGTTTCGAATTGACTGGTCCTAAATGGGCCGAATTTATTCGCAAAGCTGAAGAATTAGCTCCTGATAAAAAAATATTGGTCCATTGCTGGCGAGGCGGAATGCGAAGTGGCGCCATGGCTTGGTCTTTCGACTTATATGGATTCGAAGTCGGAACACTTAAAGGTGGATATAAAGCTTTTAGAAGAGCTGGAATCGATGCATTTTCTAAGCCGTATCCATTTGTGATTCTGAGTGGGAGTACAGGTTCTGCTAAAACAGAAACTTTAAAAAAAATGGAAGATTTGGGGGAACAAATAATCGATTTAGAGGATTTAGCGCAACATCAAGGATCTTCTTTTGGTTCTATGGGTAAGCTAGAACAGCCATCGCAAGAGCAGTTTGAGAATTTATTGGGATTAGCATTGCAAAAAATGGATATTTCTAAAAGAATTTGGTTGGAAGATGAAAGTGTAACCATTGGTAAAAGAGTGATTCCGAAACCTATTTGGGATCAAATGCGGAAAGCTCCAGTCATTAAAATAGATATCCCAAAAGAAGATAGAATTGAGTTTTTAAATCAAGACTACGGAAGCTTGGATAAAGATTTTTTAAAAGCATCGGTATTAAGAATTGCAAAGCGTCTTGGTCCTTTAGAAACCAAACTGACTTTACAGGCCATCGATGAGGCTAGGATGAAAGATTTTATCCGTCAGGTTTTGGTTTATTATGATAAAACCTATGCAAAAGGCATCGCTAGCCGACATCAGGAAAGCATTCATTCGTTGCCGTTGAAGCACATCAATCCGAATGAAAATGCGAAGTCGATTTTAGAGTTTGCAAATCAAATTAAAGGTGTTTTAGAAACATCAGAAAAAATATAAAATGGAAGATATTAAATTGACTCAATACTCTCATGGCGCAGGCTGTGGATGTAAAATTTCTCCGGCTGTTTTAGATAAAATATTACACAGCGGAATTAAGTACGAAGCCGATAAAAATTTATTAGTAGGAAATGACACCAGAGATGATGCCGCAGCCTATGATTTAGGTAACGGAATGGCTTTAATTTCCACAACTGATTTCTTTATGCCGATTGTTGATGATGCTTTCGATTTTGGTAGAATTGCTTCTGCAAATGCCATTTCAGATGTATATGCAATGGGAGGTAAGCCAGTATTAGCCATCGCGATTTTGGGTTGGCCAATTGATAAATTAGCGCCAGAAGTTGCTCAAAAAGTTTTGGAAGGTGCCCGTTCAATTTGTGCGGAAGCTGGGATTACTTTGGCTGGCGGGCATAGCATTGATTGCCCCGAGCCTGTTTTTGGTTTGGCGGTGAACGGAATGGTAGATATCAAAAATTTAAAGCAAAATTCTACTGCTACAGCTGGATGCAAATTATATCTCACCAAAGCCTTGGGTGTAGGAATCTTAACCACTGCGCAAAAGAAAGGGATTTTGAAATCCGAACATGCTGATATTGCGCCAAAATCCATGTCGAAATTGAATAATATTGGGGAAGTGATAGGTAAGTTGGATTATGTAAAAGCAATGACTGATGTAACTGGTTTTGGTTTATTGGGTCACCTTTCCGAAATGTGTGAAGGCAGTAATTTACAAGCAGAAATTGATTTTACTAAAGTTCCAAAATTGACTGTAATTGATGAGTATCTTGATCAAAAATCGATTCCTGGCGGAACCAATAGAAATTGGGATAGTTACAGCCATAAAATTGGCGAGATTACCCAAAGACAAAAATACATTCTTGCTGACCCACAAACAAGCGGAGGCTTATTGGTTGCTGTTGAACCTGAATTTGCAGCATCTTTTGAAGTTCTTCTAAAAGAAAATAGAATTCCCGAGGAAAACTGTGTTTCCTTTGGAACCTTATCTGAAAAAGGTGAAGGAAAATGGATTGAAGTTAGGTAGATTTTTATCAATTAATCATAACTTTAAATATAGTTGCTGAAGTATGTTAAAAATAATTAAGACTGAAAGTGAATATGAGGATGCTTTGGCAAGAGCATACGAATTAATTTAGGGAGATTTCAAAGAAGAAAGCGAATTAGCTAATGAGTTAGAAATCCATACTTTATTGATAGAGCATTACGAGAAGCAACACTATCCAATTTCTCTACCCTCACCAATTGCTGCAATTAAATTTAGATTAGAGCAAATTGGAAAACTTGTATCCGAATTATCTGAAATATTGGGAGCAAGAAGCCGACAATCTGAAATGGCAAAAGAAAATTGAGCTTAAGTATGATTAGAAAACTTCATCAAATTTTAGGAATTCCTGCTGAAAGTTTGATTGCAGAATATTGAAAATTCTAAAATTAGAATGTTTCTTATACGTGAGGGATTGAAGTGAAAATCCTTTATCCCTTTTTCAAGGATAAAGATTGCAACAAAAAGCCCGACCCCGATTTTTCTTCGGAGACACGCCCAAAATCAATAGATTAAAATATAAACATTTGACATTAAAACTTTACAATAATCCTATTGTTAAAGTCTAAACAAAAACATAAAATTTCCTACTTTTGCCCTTTCATTAAACACGTATTAAATGAGATTTAAAAGCAACTTAAAACGTTATAATTTTCCCTCTTTATGAAGTTGAATGTAGATTACAAAGAAGCTTTCGAGCATAGACACATTGCTCCAAATGATAAGGACACTCTGGCCATGTTAAAAATGGTTGGTGTGTCTTCTATTGATGAACTGATTGAACAAACTGTTCCAGCGAATATCAGACTTAAAAAGGCAATGGATTTACCTGCTGCTAAAAGTGAGTATGAATATTTGAAAGATCTAAGACAAACTGCTTCAAAAAATAAAGTTTTTAAATCTTATATCGGTCAAGGCTATCATGACGTGATTGTCCCTGGAGTAATTCAACGTAATGTATTAGAAAATCCAGGATGGTACACCCAATACACGCCTTATCAGGCGGAGATTGCACAAGGTCGTTTACAGGCTTTGTTAAACTTCCAAACAATGGTGTTAGATTTAACAGGGATGCAAATCGCCAATGCATCTTTATTAGATGAAGGAACTGCTGCTGCCGAAGCCATGTTTATGCAATATAGTTTGCGTAAAAAAAGCGAGGCTAAATCTTATTTTATTTCTGAAGAAGTTTTTCCTCAAACCATAGATATTTTAAAAACTAGGGCACAGCCTTATGGGATCAATTTAGTAATCGGTAATCACCAAACTGTCGAGTTAAGTGACGATATGTTTGGAGCTTTGGTTCAATACCCTGCCGGACATGGTGAGGCATATAATTACAAAGCTTTCGCTGACGCTGCTCATCATAAAGGAATCAAATTAACGGTTGCAGCTGATTTAATGAGTTTAGCCTTGTTAACTCCTCCGGGGGAGTGGGGTGCTGATATCGTGGTTGGTACTACGCAACGTTTTGGAATTCCAATGGGATTTGGTGGTCCACATGCGGCTTTCTTTGCAACCAAAGAAGAGTACAAACGTTCTATGCCAGGAAGAATTATTGGTGTAACCATTGATGCACATGAAAATTATGCTTTGCGCATGGCTTTGCAAACGCGTGAGCAACATATCCGTAGAGATAAAGCGACATCAAATATTTGTACTGCTCAAGCTTTATTAGCCATTATGGCGGGGATGTATGCTACCTATCATGGTCCAAAAGGCATTAAAGCAATTGCTGATAGAATTCATGGATTGGCAATATTACTGTCTAAATCTTTAAAAGAATTAGGTTATAAGCAATTAAATGAAGTTTATTTTGATACTATAAAATTTAATGTGGGCGATTTGGTAAATCCAATTCACTCGGAGGCATTAAATAATGAAGTAAACTTAAATTATGATGGGGAGTTCATCACCATTTCTTTAGATGAGACCACTCGTTTATATGATATCGAAACACTGATTAAGGTTTTTGGAAAAGTAAAAGGTAAGAATTTAGGCGATGTTGATTTAGACATGCTTAAAGCGGATATAGAGAGCGTTATTCCTGAAGAATTACAAAGAAAATCAGCATTCTTAACTCATCCGGTTTTCAATAAACATCATTCTGAGCATGAGATGTTGCGTTACATCAAATCATTAGAAGCAAAAGATTTATCGCTTTGTCACTCAATGATTGCATTGGGTTCTTGCACCATGAAGCTAAATGCGACTACGGAGATGATTCCTGTAACTTGGCCGGAATTTGGTGGATTGCATCCATTTGCACCAGCTGACCAAACTGGAGGTTACATGCAAATAATGGCTGAATTGAATACTTGGTTAAGTGAAATCACTGGTTTTGCAGCCATGAGTTTACAGCCAAATGCAGGCGCTCAGGGAGAATATACTGGATTAATGGTGATTAGAGCTTATCATCGAGATAGAGGAGATTTTAATAGAAATATTGCATTAATTCCTTCATCCGCACATGGAACCAATCCTGCCTCTGCAGCTATGGCTGGGATGAGAATTGTGGTTACCAAATGTGACGAAAAAGGGAACATTGATGTTGCAGACTTAAAAGCAAAAGCGGAAGAACACTCCGCAAACTTAAGCTGCTTGATGGTAACATATCCTTCTACTCACGGAGTTTTTGAAGAATCTATTATCGAGATTTGTGATATCATTCACCAACACGGTGGTCAGGTTTATATGGACGGAGCCAACATGAACGCTCAGGTGGGTTTAACTTCACCAGCTAATATTGGTGCCGATGTTTGCCACTTAAACTTACATAAAACATTCTGTATTCCTCACGGAGGCGGTGGTCCAGGAATGGGTCCAATTGGTGTGACAGCACATTTGGTGCCGTTTTTACCAGGTCACTCTGTGGTTGATATGGGCAGCGAAAAATCTATTTCAGCAGTTTCAGCAGCACCTTGGGGCTCGGCTTCAATTTTGTTAATTTCTCATGCTTACATCGCCATGATGGGTGAAAAAGGATTAACAAATGCGACTAAATATGCCATACTAAATGCTAATTATATCAAAGAGCGGTTAGAGGGGCATTATCCAGTATTATATTCTGGAGCAAATGGACGTTGTGCTCACGAGATGATTTTAGATTGTAGAAGTTTTAAGGATGTGGGTGTTGAAGTAACAGATATTGCTAAACGTTTGATGGATTATGGTTTTCATGCACCAACGGTTTCTTTCCCGGTTGCTGGAACAGTGATGGTTGAACCAACTGAATCTGAACCCAAGCATGAATTAGATCGTTTTTGCGATGCCATGATTGCTATAAGAAATGAAATTTCAGACGTTGAATCTGGTTTATTAGATAAAGTGAATAATCCTTTAAAAAATGCACCCCATACTGTTGCTGTAATTACAAGTAACGAATGGGATAAACCTTATACTCGTCAGAAAGCAGCTTTCCCTCTTCCTTATGTTGCTGAACATAAGTTTTGGCCTTCGGTAGGCAGAGTAAACGATACTTTTGGAGATCGTACCTTAATTTGTACTTGTCCTCCAATCGAGGAGTATGAGTTTGATGTTTTGGTTTAAATTAAGATAAATAGTCCATGGATAATTCTCCATGGACTATATTTAGTTATAATTATTCCTCCGTGTTTTTTAAACGCATCAGAAGGTCATAAGCCCCATGAATAACAATATCTTTCTGGAGTAAAGAATCAGCATTTTGGATTGCTGTATATCCTTTTTCTGTACTTCCCGTCTTCACTCCTATCATTTCAAAATGTGAGGCATCTTTAGCAACAAATACAAAATCTTTTCCTTGGTAATTAACTACTGCATCTTCTGGTATGCAAGGAGTGTTCCCTGATTGTATTTCTACCTCGGCATTCATAAACATTCCAGGAATTAAGCCGCGTGTTTCTTTCTCATTCTCGAAATGACAATGAACTAATATACTTCTATCAGCTCCAAAGTCTTTACCGATTAATAAAATTTCACAATCGTATTTTTTATCTGGCTGGTCATTGCTGTAAGCAATTAGTTTTTGACCAATTTTTAGCTGGATGGCATCTTTTTCAAAAACGGTTAAAGCTAAATGTAAATCATCTGGGTTAACCAATTCAAAAAGAATTTCATTGGTGTCCACATGTTTTCCAATGTTAGCGTTTACTTTAGTTACATAGCCATCAATAGGAGAAATAATATGTATGCTTGTTGTTATGTTTTCTCCACTCAAATTATTTGCGTTGATATTAATCAGTCTCAATTCCTGTGCTAACGAACTTAATTGGATTTTCAAAGTTTCATAATCTGCACTGGCTTGTTGAAAGATTTTATCGCTACTGGCTTGGTTTGCATTAAGGGCTTTCTGTCTCTTGTAATCTGCCTCTGCTTGTTTCAATTTAACTTTCGTAGTCAAATAGTTTTGCTGCAATAAAATGTATTGTTGATCTTCTAATGCAGCCAAAAACTGACCTTTTCTTACATGCATACCTGGCAATAGTTGAGTGCTTTTTAAAAAACCGCCTAAAGGAATACTAATAGAAATCATGTTCTGAGGTGGGACATCAATTTGTCCGCTCAATTTAAGAATGGATGATACATTTTTTGGGGTTAATTTCCCTAATTGAAGCCCAATATTTTTCTTTTGTTGGGGATTTAACTGAGCCACATTACTTTCTGAAGTCGCTTCAGAAGTATCTGTCTTTTGATCTTTATTGCCACATGAAATTAAAAATGACGACAATAAAATGATTACAATATATCTCATAATATTTTTATTTATTAATTAAGGATTGAAGAATAATGATACTTTCATTTAGATGACTAACAGAAACGAGGTATTGATCTTTTATCACAAGCGCATTATTTATCAATATTACCCAATTAAGGTAATTGATTTCGCCATTGCTAAATTGTTCATCTGCCGTTTTAGTAATGATGTCAGCATTTTTTAAAGCAATATTTTCATAATAATCTACAGTCTCTAAGTTTTTTTGATAGTTTTCTTTTTCTTGTAAATAAGTGTTTCGAATATATTCTAGTCCGTCTTTGTAGCTATTCTCATTGAGTGATACTACTACTTTTGCTGCTTTAATACTCGCTTTTTGAGAAGAAAAAAATAAAGGAATTCCTATTCCAACCTGAAAAGATTCGAACCTTTGGTTTGGATTTCCAGTACCATAAATACTCATATTATTATAACCCAAAAGAAGATCTGGCAAAAGCTTATTACGTTCTAGCTTGAGTTGTGATTCACTTATTGTTGTTGCTTTATCCAACATTAAGATAGAAGGATGCTGTGCTAATTGGCTACTATCACTTGTGGTAAGAAGTTCTAATTTAAATACATCTGCTTGTGGAAAGTAAACTTTAGAACTATGAATAAGCCTTTGAAACTGCAATAGCAATGTTCTTTCGTCATAAGTCAAAGCTTTTAATTGCATAGCAATTTGTCCCCGTTGAGTCTCTGCAGTTGTTTTTTCCAAGATATTGGATTCGCCTTGTTCTAATCTTAATTTGGCTTTTTTTAAGAAGGATGAAAATATTTCATCGCTTTCTTGTAACAACTTTTTCTTCTCTCTTAGGTAAATCAATTGATCAAAAACGAGACTTACCTGTTTCTTCAATTCATTCTCTTTTAATGAAACTGCGACTAATTCACGCTGCCATTCCTTATTATTCAGATTTTTTTGAGCAGTATAAATCGTAGGGAATTTAATGCTTTGGTTGATGAAAAGCTTGTCATCATTTTGATTCGTATTGAATTTTCCGTACTCGTAATTCACACTCGTTTGAGGAATGTTCCAAGCTGTTCCTTTAAGCTGTTCCAATTCGTTCGCTTTTAATTTTCCGCTTTTTAGCGATAGATTATTTTGCAAAGCGGAGTCTATTGCAGCTTTCAAGGTGATTTTTTCTTGAGCTTGGCTCGATTGTGAAAAGCCCATAAAACCTAAAATCAACAAAGGTAAAATCATTTCTTTTTTAGGCTTCCATTTTTTCTCGAAAAAGATGTATAAAATCGGCAGTACATATAAAGTTAAAAAGGTAGCTAAAATTAAGCCTCCAATCACAACTGTAGCTAAAGGTCTTTGCACTTCAGCTCCTTCTCCAGTACTCAAAGCCATAGGTAAAAATCCCAATGACGCTACCAAAGCAGTCATTAAAACGGGCCTCAATCTGGTTTTTCCGCCTTTCATTACAATATCTATTAATGGTGTGTCTTGGTGATGATGTCTTAATTGATTAAACTCGGCGATGAGTACAATTCCATTCAGTACCGCCACACCAAATAAGGCTATGAAGCCAATACCTGCAGAAATACTAAAAGGCATACCTCTTAAACTCAATGCTAAAATCCCGCCTATAGCGGAAAAAGGAATAGCAGTGTAAATCAACAAACCATATTTTACCGAATTAAAAGCAAAATAAAGTAACAAGAAAATTAAAATGAGCGATACAGGTACCGCAATACTCAAACGAGATTTGGCTTCTTGTAAATTTTGAAATGCTCCACCATAGGTGATATAATAACCTGTGGGAAGTTTCAATTGCCGATCTACTTTTGCTTGTAAATCATTAACTGTGGTTTGGATATCTCTATTCCTCACATTAAAGCCAACAATTATTCTTCTTTGTGCATCCTCTCTCTGAATTTGATTGATGTCATTTTTAACGCTTACTTCAGCAACAGCACTTAAGGGAATTTGAACTCCTTGAGAAGTGCTTAATAATAAATTTTGGACATCTGCCAAATTTTCACGTTGATCATTCTCTAACCTTACAACTAGATCAAATCGCTTTTCATTTTCGTAAACCTGACCTGTACTTTGACCTGCAAAACCAGTATTTATTGCATTATTAATATCGGATATGCTTAATCCGTATTTTGCAATGGCGGAGCGATTATATTTAATTACAATCTGCGGCATACCCGAAACTGGTTCAACATATAAGTTTTGTGAACCTTCCACTTTTGAACAGATATTTCCTAATTTTTGAGCATAAGCGGCTAATGTATCTATGTCTTCGCCAAATATTTTACAAACTACATCTTGCCGAGCTCCAGTCATTAACTCATTAAATCGCATCGCGACTGGATATTGGAAGGAGTAAGTAACACCCGGAATTTGTTTAAGTTCAGCACTCATTTTTGCAGCTAAATCATCATAGTTGTCTGCAGAAGTCCATTCTGATCGATCCTTTAAAATAATAATCATATCACTAGCATCCAAAGGCATGGGATCGGTAGGGATTTCACTACTTCCTGTTTTGCCAACAATCTTTTTGATTTCTGGGAATTTAGCCAGCAATAACTTTTGACTTTTTCCTAATGCCTTAATAGAAGTGTTTAAATTACTTCCTGGTAAAACGCGGGTATCAACAGCAAAATCTCCCTCTGGTAAAGTAGGGATAAACTCACCCCCTAAATTTGATAGGATAAAAGCCGAAACAATGAAAAGGAAAGCAAGAGCAGCCAAGACTATTTTTTTGTAATTCATTACCTTACCTAAAGAATTTTGATAGAAGTTCTCTAGTTTTTCCATCATCCTTGCCGACCAGTTTTTATCAGAAGTTACTTTCTTAGATAAAAATAAAGAACTCATCATGGGAACATAAGTGATGGAAAGTAGGAAAGCCCCAACCAAAGCAAATGCTACAGTTTGCGCCATTGGCCTAAACATTTTGCCTTCTATGCCTTCTAAAGTAAGAATTGGAAGATAAACGATGAGGATGATAATTTGCCCAAAAACGGCACTATTCATCATTTTAGAAGCAGAGCTTTGCACCTCTTGATTCATCTCCTTTTGCGAGAGATGCGTTAAATGGCTGAATTTCTTGGAATGTGTAAGACTATGTAAAACAGCTTCCACAATAATGACCGCTCCATCTATAATTAAACCAAAATCTAATGCGCCCAAACTCATCAGATTGCCACTCACCCCAAAAATATTCATCATAATAATGGCGAATAACATGGCCAACGGAATCACAGATGCAACTAAAATTCCTGCTCTGAAATTTCCTAGGAATAGGATAAGGACAAACAAAACAATTAACGCTCCCTCCACCAAATTTTTACTTACGGTATGGATGGCATTGTTTACCATTTTAGTGCGGTCAAGAAATGCATCAACTATTACACCTTCTGGCAATGTTTTCTGAATCTGAGCAATTCTCTCTTTTACATTTTTGATAACTTCATTGCTATTTGCACCTTTTAGCATCATCACTACGGCACCTGCTACTTCACCTTTTCCATTATATGTCATGGCGCCATAACGGGTCGCATGGCCAATAGCCACTTTAGCAATGTCTCTAATTAAAATTGGAGTACCATTACTTACGTTTTTAACAACAATATTTTCTATATCTGGGATGCTACCTACCAGACCTTCGCTCCTAATAAACAGGGCTGTTGGTCCTTTTTCAATATAAGCTCCACCAGTATTCTGGTTATTTTTTGCCAAGGCATCAAAAACTTCAGATATAGAAATTTTATTCGCAGCAAGTCTACTTGGGTTTATTGCAATTTCATATTGCTTTAAAAATCCTCCAAAACTTGCTACATCAGCTACACCTTGTACTCCTAATAATTGTCGCCTTACAATCCAGTCTTGTATGGTCCTTAGTTGGGTGATGGAGTATTTATTTTCATATCCAGATTTTGGTCTCACCACATATTGGTAAATTTCACCTAATCCCGTGGTGATGGGCGCTATAGTAGGAGCTCCAAATTCTTTTGGAATCTGATTTTGAGCAATTTGTAATCTTTCCGAAACTTGCTGCCTTGCCCAGTACACATCTACGCCATCATTGAAAACTAACGTAACTACAGAAAGTCCAAACCGAGAAAAGCTCCTTATCTGCTTTAGACCAGGTATATTATTGTTTACTTGTTCTATCGGGAAGGTGATGAACCGCTCAACGTCAGGAGCTCCTAAAGCAGGGGAGGTAGTGATTATTTGTACCTGATTATCGGTAATATCAGGTACAGCATCTATAGGCAATTTAGTTACTTGATAAGCACCATAGCCTATCAGAATAAACATAAAAAGCCCAATAATGAGTTTATTCTTTACAGAAAACTCTATAATTCGATTTAACATTTTAATAATTGTTAAAAATTGTAAATAAAATAGGATAGCAACTCACAAAAATTATCAGCATCATTTATCCTAATAAAAACTAATTTTTAACTAAATTTTGGAGGTTGCCAAATGGCTTTTAGGTGATAAGAGGAATAATTTTTATCCCGTGTAGGATTTATTTTAATTATTTGTGGGTATAGTATAATTTTAAAATCTTGCTGGCTGATAATTGTTGGTACATTTAGAAAGGTTACTGTTGCGCAATTATCATGTGATTTAAAAGGCAAACGCATATCTTGATCATAATCAGCATCTCTTGGGTCACCATTAAAATAATGCATTTTTAAAAAACCAATAAAGGAAAGTTTTGGATTTTCTTTTTCGTGTTTAATAAAATGTTCAATTAGTAAGGGAGTTTTCAAAAGTTGATCTAACTCTGTTACGGAGAGTAAAAAAGAGGATAACAACAATATGGAGATAAATTTTTTCAATAATTCAAAATTAAGCTTTTAAAAACAATTTTTTGAATCCTTTAATTATTCATAATCATTCCGCCTAATAAGACATCATTTTCAATCATTTGTTTTAATACGTTCTAAATTTATACATTTATGCAAATTAGATAGGGAAAGCGGCATTTTAGCTTTTTTTATTAATGGAATAATCTGCAACCAAATATTACACACACCGTTTAAATAGTTGATAAAAAATACAACCAGCTGCAATTAAATCTTAGAAATGAAGGCAATTATCATTAAAATTTTTGAAGTCGCAATAGTTTTAGTGTTTTTCGTTTTTACAAGTAACACTTTAAAAGCTGATGACCTAAAGCCAGTTAGGTTACAGTTAAAATGGCGTAACCAGTTTCAGTTTGCTGGATATTATGCCGCTAAAATAAAAGGTTTTTATAAAGATGCTGGCCTTGATGTAAGCATTAAGCCAGGTGGATATGGGATATCGCCTATAGAAGAAGTAAAAAGTGGCCGAGCTGATGTAGGAATTTATGATTCTGATATCATCCTCAAAAAGGATGGTAAAGTTCCCTTAGTTGCATTGGCGAATATCATGCAATC
>JACMOI010000042.1 GCA_014378105.1 Pseudopedobacter sp. | reverse complement strand
TTCTGTACCTGCTAAATAAAATTGATGATTGAAATGGCTATGGCTGAAAATAGGATTTCCATTGTTTTGATGCGGATAAATAACTACTTCGTTTTGTAACTCACTTTTTGTAAAAGGTTCCTCTGCCCAAATCGTCTCTTCATAGCTTAAATAGTTGGAAGCTTCTGCACCGAACATTTTCACCAAATGTTGTAGAATGATTTCTTTCCTTTTTGATTTTTGGAGTTGAACCAAATTTCCATCTGCAAAACCACATAAGGCAAAGCGGGTATTTTCTACATTCGATTGATCGTAAAATTCGGTCACTGGTCCAACATTGCTGAAAATAGTACCTGATAAATTTCTATTTTTCCAAAACGGAGTAGCATAAACTAAAGCCACTTTAATCGAATCTTGCATCCAAGTATGGGTGCTTTTAGCAATTTTCATAAAGGCAGCCTCAAAAGGTGGTTTAAACTGAATGTTATTAACTAATAATGCTGGCGGAAGGGTAGAGGTGACAATCGCTGTTTCAAAAATTTGTTGGTTGGTTTGGATACTTACCTTCTCGTTTTCAAAATTTAAACTGATTACAGATTGGTTTAATTGGAGTTCCTCAGCACTTAAATCTTTTGCTAAAGCATGAATAAGTGAGGATGTGCCACTTTGAATTCTATAACTCGGCGCATCTGAAGGAATTTCGACCATTTGTGGCGGAGCAGTAGCATAAGGTTCATAAAATGCGGCTCCGCTCATATATTGTTCAAAATGATGAAGCTTTAATTCTGCCAGTAAAGCTCTTAAGTAAGTGTGTTGATTTCCAAACCAGGTTGCACCCATTTCTACTGGTGTATCCTCAGAAATAAGGGTAGAAATACGACCACCTATACGTTCTCTCGCTTCTAAAATTTGAATGGGAAAGCCTAGCTTTTTTAAGCGATAAGCAATTAACAAACCAGATAATCCGGCGCCAAGTATGGTGATTTTAGGTTTCATTTTATGATGCAACATGATAGTTTGAAACTGCTGATTGAGATGTTTTGTTCTGTTGAGGGTGAATTGATAAAAAGATGGGTTTATCTTAACAGATGTGATTTCTTCAATTCAGACACAATCTTTGGTTTTAGGTAAAGATTTCAGAACCTTGGAAAATGACCACTGAAACCAGAATAAGTTTTAATTTAAAGAGTTTGAAAACGCATTTCTACTATTAAATCCAAAGTCACGCTACGCTTAAGACTTCGGACAGAGGTGTGTGATTTTGTAGCCCTCTAATGAAGTGCTGGTTGTAATTAATGTGCTATTTAACATGATTATAAAGATTTGATTAATAATGAAAAGCTAAGATTTTTTTTAGAATTTCTTTAAGTTAAAGGAAATAAATGGTTTGGAAGAAAAATAACTTTCAGGGGTCTAGGAAGTTATTGCTAAACAAGTGTAGGATAGAGTAATTTATTTCTGGATAATTTACTTTTTAGTTTAGAGAAAAATAAAATTCTGATGAAAGTATTTAAAAAATGATCAATGGTTATCGAGCTCGCGTACCGTTTCGTTGGTCATAGGCGGAAGATTGGGAAACTCCTATGTCCTTGATGCCATTTTGCCAATCTATCAAATCATTTAACAATCAACAGAATTTTATTACTGATCATATGGTTCCATTTATTGTGCCAAAGAACCTGATGATCCCAATCAGCTGTTCTATATGTTAGCGCAAGCGCATGTCTAATCAAAAATAATGTGGATTTTCCACCTAAACAAAATTACTTAATTAGTCACGTTACGCTTAAAACTAAGAATTGTTGGGATTTGCAGGTGAGATGTCTCCTTGCGTCGACATGACGATCATAGGAACGTCACCTCGACGAAAGGAGAGGTCTCATAAATAGTTTTACTTTAGCTTTATTAAAGTTTGGAGACTCTTTTCTATGTGTAAATCCTTAGTCACGCTATGCTTAAAACTAAGGGCAGAAAGAGTTAATGCGGATTACAAATCCCTGTCTTTTATAGGCTGGCGCTTTATCTTAAGTTCGAGATGCGCAGGCTAACATCTCGAACAGCAGGATCTAAATGAAATCTTTTAATTTTTAGGCAAACTCAAATTAAATAAACTGGATTGTATCGGATACCGGCTTTGAGTTTAATGCCTTGAGCAGTATGAGCGTAAAGCCAGACTGTCGCGAAATAGATGCGATAAACCCTGCTTTTCAAAATCAAAAAAATCCCAACCTTTTTTACAAGATTGGGATTCTAGGCTTCGACTCCGCTCAGCCTGACATTGTTTTTTAAAACTTACTTTTTAAAACGATCTGCCAAACCTAGCTTTTCGCAGCAGCTCATTTTTGTATTTTCTGCGGTTGCTTGTCCCATTTCAGGGCAAGTTTTTCCTTCAGCTTTCATTTTCGCCATCATTTCTGGCGTACATTCTTTTCCTTCGGCTTTCATTTTTGCCATTTGCGCTGGTGTACAGTTTTCCATCATTATGGCATGTTCTACCTGGATTCCGTTGTGGTGATTCATCATTGATAGGTTTGCTTTTGCAGGTTGTGCGATGTAAGGTGCAATCACCAAAGAAACGATAGACATCAATTTAATCAAGATGTTCATAGATGGACCTGAAGTATCTTTGAAAGGATCTCCAACGGTATCACCAGTTACAGAAGCTTTGTGTGGTTCTGATTTTTTATAGTGCATTTCGCCGTCTATTAATACGCCTTTTTCGAAAGACTTTTTAGCGTTATCCCAAGCACCACCAGCGTTAGATTGGAAAATTCCCATCAACACACCAGAAACGGTTACGCCAGCTAATGTACCACCTAACACTTCAGGTCCGAAAGTAAAACCAACAAGGATTGGCGTAATTAAAGCGATGGCTCCTGGTAACATCATCTCGCGGATAGATGCTTTGGTAGAAATAGCCACGCATTTTTCATACTCGGGTTGTGCGGTATATTCCATAATTCCAGGAATTTCACGAAACTGACGACGAACTTCGTTCACCATGTCCATGGCCGCTCTTCCTACTGCCTGAATACATAATGCAGAGAAGATGAAAGGAATCATCCCGCCCACAAATAATCCAGCTAAAACAGGGGCTTTGTAAATATCAATAGAATCAATACCCGCAATTCCAACAAAAGCGGCAAAAAGTGCTAATGAAGTTAAGGCAGCAGATGCAATTGCAAATCCTTTTCCTGTTGCTGCGGTAGTATTACCTACAGCATCTAAATTATCGGTACGTTCACGAACTTCTGGAGGCAATTGCGCCATTTCGGCAATACCACCAGCATTATCGGCAATGGGTCCGAAAGCATCAATGGCTAACTGCATCGCAGTCGTAGCCATCATTCCGGCAGCAGCAATCGCTACACCATACAATCCAGCGAAATAATAAGAAGTCATGATACCAGCAGCCAATGTTAAAATTGGAATCACCGTAGATTTCATCCCCACCGCTAAACCCGAAATGATATTGGTTGCATGACCGGTAGAAGATTGCTGAACAATAGAATTAACAGGACCTTTTCCCATTGCTGTAAAGTATTCGGTGACCACACTCATGATGGTTCCAACTACTAATCCAACTATGATGGCATAATATACATTGATGCTGCTAAATTCGTAGCCTCTCAATATTAAAGTATCAGGCAACATCCATTTCACAATGAAGTAAGATGCAACCGCGGTAATGGCAATTGATGACCAGTTACCTAAGTTTAAAGCGGTTTGTACGTTAGAATTCTCGTCTTTAATAGTTACAAACCAAGTCCCAACAATAGAGAAAAGAATTCCTAATCCGCAGATGACCATTGGCAATAGGATAGGAGACATGCCACCAAAATTATCGGTCACCACAATCTCTTGCCCCAAAACCATAGTCGCTAAAATGGTGGCTACGTAAGACCCAAATAAATCAGCACCCATTCCTGCAACATCCCCAACGTTATCACCCACATTGTCCGCAATCGTTGCCGGGTTTCTCACATCGTCTTCGGGAATTCCCGCTTCTACCTTACCTACTAAATCGGCACCTACATCGGCAGCTTTGGTATAAATACCACCACCCACACGAGCAAATAAAGCGATAGACTCGGCTCCTAAAGAGAAACCAGTTAACACTTCGATAGAAGTTCTTACGGTCTCTGTGCCCATATCCTTAAAATAAGCTAAGAAAGCGATGAATAAACCACCTAAGCCTAAAATGGCTAAGCCTGCAACACCTAAACCCATTACGGTTCCGCCGGTGAAAGAGACTTTCAATGCTTGTTTTAAGCTGGTTCTTGCAGCTTGAGTGGTACGAACGTTTGCTTTTGTTGCAGCTCGCATCCCAATGTATCCTGCGTAAGCAGAGAAAACAGCACCAATAACAAATGCAATGGCAATCACCCAACTCGAGTGTATTTCACGACCATTAATCTCGTGGATTGTTCCACTATAAGCCAATAAAGCACCAGCAAAAAGTACAAAAATGCTTAAAACTCTCCATTCGGCTTTCAAAAAAGCCATCGCTCCATCGGCAATATAACCTGCTAATTGGGTCATTTTCTCATCACCAGCATCTTGTTTTGCTACCCAAATAGATTTGGAAATCATTACCAGAATACCCACAACGCCCAATAACGGAATAAAATAAATTAAATTAGTTTGTAGAAAATCCATACATGTATAAAAGTTAAAAAATAATATTTCAGGTTTTTATAGAATCTCCAAAAATAGCCACCAAATTCATATTTGCAAATATTAATTGCTGATTCACTGCATATTTGTCATCTAAATTTTATTTTGGGTTTATTTAACGATGCTTTTGAGGTTTCCCAACCTGTGAAAGATGGGTTGGGGACGGGCTTTCCGCTTTATCTTTATCCCGATAAAAAATCGTAATAAAGGATGCCGCTGCAATCCCTAACCCAATACTGATCCTTAAATATAATTAGGGTTTTAATCAAATTATTTAAATGCGATTATTAAAAGCTGAATTACACATCCCTATGAACGTTTCTAATTGTAGGAATGTCTTTGCTTTTCCTTCTCGAGAGGGGAATTAAAGGACTTTATTTTTAAGAAGGACTTTTAGTTTGGGAGTATAATTATTTATTAAGGTTTAAAATCAAATAATTATAAAAATTATTTCCCTTCTAAAGAAAATATATTTCAGAAAAAATGAAATTTTTAAATAGCTTTATCCTTCACACATAATATGGAATTAGACAAACACACCACCATGAAAAGAGAGTTGGGTCTTTTAGATTCAACCATGATTGTTTCGGGCTCAATGATAGGCTCTGGGATATTTTTAGTGACTTCTGATATGGCTCGAACCGTGGGCTCACCCGGTGTAATTTTGATGATTTGGCTGTTGACTGGCTTTATTACTTTAATCGCAGCATTGAGTTACGGTGAGTTGGCAGGGATGATGCCAAAAGCTGGCGGACAGTATGTCTACTTAAAGGAGGCTTATAATCCAATGATTGGTTTCTTGTTCGGGTGGACGGTTTTTATGGTGATCCAAACTGGTGTGATTGCCGCTGTAGCCATTGCCTTTGCCAAATATACAGCCGAGTTGATTCCATTTTTTGATGAAAAGCACATCTTATTAGATTTAGGCTTTTTCCAGTTTAACGCCACTCAATTTTTAGCTTTAATATTGATCGCGTTCCTTACTTACGTGAATTTGCAGGGAATTAAAAATGCTAAAATCTTACAAACAGTATTCACCTTAGCTAAAATTCTATCTCTAATAGGCCTAATTATTTTGGGGATTTATTTCGGCCTAAATTCAGATGCATTTAAACTCAATTTACAAGATTTTTGGACAGCATATTCGGCTACTAAAAATGGAGACGGAACGGTTACTGTAGAGATGTTAAGCGGTGTAGTTTTATGGGGTGCCATTGGTGCTGCCATGATAGGTTCTTTATTTAGTTCTGACTCATGGAATAACATCACTTATACCGCTGGTGAAGTAAAAGATCCACAAAGAAATATTCCATTGAGCTTATTTTTCGGAACATTAATCGTAACCATATTATACATTTTAGCCAATGTGGCTTATATCATGTTGTTGCCCATTCATGGTTCGCCAGAAGGAGCAACCGTGATGGAAAGAGGTATTTTATTTGCTTCGCAAGATAGGGTGGGGACAGCCGCAGCTTCCATTATTTTCGGTAATGCTGCAGTAACGGTGATGGCATTATTAATTATGGTTTCTACTTTTGGTTGCAATAACGGATTAATTTTGTCTGGTGCTCGTTTGTATTACGCCATGTCTAAAGACGGTGTCTTTTTTAAAAAGGCGGGAACCTTAAATAAAAAAGACGTTCCAGGTTTTGCACTGATTTTGCAAGCCATTTGGGCTTCTACATTGTGTTTATCCGGTTCTTATGGGCAGCTTTTAGATTATTGTACGTTCTCTTCTTTGTTATTTTATATTGTTACCATTATCGGCTTATTTATCCTGAGAAAGAAAAGACCAGGTTGGGAACGTCCATACAAGGCTTTCGGATATCCAGTTTTACCCGCTTTATACATCATCATCGCTTCCGCCATTTGTGTAGATTTAATAATTTATAAGCCAGGAACCTGCGGTTGGGGCTTGGCAATTGTATTCTTAGGGATTCCAGTTTATTTTCTTTGGAAGAAATTTGGGGATAAAGTAGCAGAAGAAATAGCTTAAATTCAGGTTAATTTCAATTTCTAAAAATCAAATCTCATTTGAATTCTTATTTTTGCAATGAATTTTGAAAGGATAGCATGACTAAGAATGTAAAATTAGGTTTGGTGCAGATGACTTGTGTAGCTGATAAGCAACAGAATCTGGATAAAGCAGTCCTAAAGGTTAAAGAGGCTGCTGCAAAAGGTGCTCAAATTATTTGTTTGCAGGAGTTGTTTACCTCGCTGTATTTCTGTGATGTGGAGGATTATGATAATTTTGCTTTAGCAGAAGCTATTCCTGGTCCATCAACTGATGTTTTACAGAAGCTAGCTGGTGAGTTAGGAGTAGTGATTATCGCTTCATTATTTGAAAAACGTACGCAAGGAATTTACCATAACACCACTGCAGTTTTAGATGCAGATGGTTCTTATTTAGGTAAGTATCGCAAAATGCACATTCCAGATGACCCAGGCTTTTACGAGAAATTTTACTTTACTCCAGGCGATTTAGGCTATAAAGTTTTCAAAACCAAGTTCGCCACCATCGGAGTTTTAATCTGTTGGGATCAATGGTATCCTGAAGCAGCGAGAATTACTTCTTTAATGGGTGCCGAGATTTTATTCTATCCAACTGCCATAGGTTGGGCAACTGCTCAAGATTTAGCAACAAACGAAGAACAACACAATGCTTGGCAAACGATACAATGCTCTCATGCCATTGCAAACGGCGTACATGTGGTGGGTATAAATAGGGTAGGAGAAGAAGCCGGAGTTAAATTTTGGGGAGGTTCTTTTATTACCAATCCATTCGGAAGATTGCTTTACAAAGGTTCCGTAGACAACGAAGAAGTGCATGTTCAGGAAGTAGATTTAGCAAAATCCGACAGCTACCGTGTTCATTGGCCTTTTTTACGAGACCGCAGAATTGATTCTTATCAGCCGATTACAAAGAGATTTATTGACGAGGAATAGGGGTCGGAAGTCTGAGGACCGAAGACGGAAGTTTGAGCGAAATAAAAAAACTTATCTAAATTAACATGGCTTTTAAATTTGAGGGGCTTAAAGTTTGGCAGAAATCAATTGATTTATCAGTTGATATCGACTTGCTCACAAAAACTTTCCCAAAGGATGAGATTTATATTTTAACTTCTCAGATTAAAAGAGCTTGTGACTCTATCGCCTTAAATATTGCCGAAGGAAGTACTGACCAATCTAATGCTGAATTTGCAAGATTCTTATCTTATTCGATTCGTTCTAATATTGAAGTTGTAAGTTGTTTGCATCTTGGTAAAAGAAGAAATATTATTAGTCAAGCTGATTTTGAAAAGCTTTATGTAGCGTGTGAACAAATTCATTTCATGCTGATTGCATTAAAGAAATCCTTAAAATAAAATGGATAATAAAAATACACCCTCTACTATTACGTCCAATCTTCGGTCTTCGGACCTCAGTCTTCCGACTTCTTATTCCTTCCCCCCCGAATGGGCTCCCCACGAGGCAACTTGGTTGTCTTGGCCGCACAATGAGGAAAGCTGGCCGGGTAAAATTGAAACGATTTATCCAAGATATGCTGAATTTGTAAAATACTTAGCACTTTCTGAAAAGGTAAGGATTAACGTTCGTGACGAAGAAATGAAGGCTTTTGCCTTAAAATATGTTGAAGCAGCTGGAGCAGATTTAACTCAGATAGAATTTTATTTTCATCCTACTAATGATGCTTGGTGTCGAGATCATGGTCCGGCTTTTTTGATTAATCCAGATTTAGAACAGAAGAAAGTGATTGTAGATTGGGGTTTCAATGCTTGGGGAGGTAAATATCCACCTTTTGATTTGGATGATGTGATCCCAACTAAAATTGGATCGCATTTTAATATTCCAGTTTTTCATCCGGAAATTATCATGGAAGGAGGTTCGGTGGAGTTTAATGGAAAAGGAACCATCTTAACTTCTAAAAGTTGTTTGTTAAACAAGAACAGAAATCCGCATTTAAATCAAGACCAGATTGAAAAATACCTGAAAGACTTTTATGGACAAGAACAAGTTTTGTGGGTGAGTGATGGTATTGTTGGTGACGATACCGATGGTCATATTGATGATACTGTTCGTTTTGTAAATCACAATACAGTGATCACGGTGGTTGAAGATAATCCAGAAGATGAGAATTACGAATTGCTACAAACTAATCTTCGGGAGTTAAAAGAAATGAGATTGTTAAATGGTGAAGAGCTGAATATCATAGAATTACCCATGCCTGATGCAGTGATTTATGAGGACACCCGATTGCCAGCTTCTTATGCGAATTTTTACATCAGCAATGCTCACATAATTGTTCCCACTTTTCGTTCTGATAAAGATCAAATCGCTTTGGATATCATTGCCAAATGTTTCCCTACAAGAGAAACGGTTGGGATAGATTCTACAGATATCATCTGGGGATTGGGCAGTTTCCATTGTTTGAGTCAACAAGAGCCTGCAGTATAAAGCCTTATTATCTTCACGCTTTTTATTTAGGGCAGGATAATTGCACTCAATAAAAAAAAGGAAGATGAAGTATTTAATAATTGGATGCGGCTTGCTATTGAGTTTCGCTGCCTGTCAGAATCAAATCAAAAATCAAGAACAAACTAGCGATTTGTTGACTGACTCAATGAATCGTTCTTCTTCTCCACAGGATACCGATAAAACTGTAAAAGTAACGAAGGAATTTTTTGATGCATTGAGTAAGAATCAACACGAATCTGCTCAACAATGTATGGATACACAACAAGGGAATGCCATGATGATGAGATTGTCAGATAGTTTAAAAAACTATCCTGATTTTAACTTAGACGTAAAGAAAAATTCAATAGAAGGAGCTGCAAGATCTGTTTATAGTACAATGGATGCGGTGATAAGCTCGGGACAGAAAAAAATGAACACACAAATTACATTGAGGAAAAGTAGTGTGGACACCCTGAAAGTGTGGAAAGTTTACGATATCAAATATCAATAATAAAAAAAAGCTCCTAATTTTAGGAGCTCTTTTTTATTTATTCTTCACTTAAGAATGGGTATCTATAATCGGTTGGTGGATCGAAAGTCTCTTTGATGGTTCTTGGAGAAACCCAGCGCAATAGATTAACCATTGCTCCAGCTTTATCATTCGTTCCAGAACCTCTGGCACCACCAAAAGGTTGTTGGCCAACCACAGCTCCGGTACATTTATCATTGATATAAAAGTTTCCAGCAGAATTTTTTAAAGCGATAGAGGCTTCTTCAATGGCATATCTGTCCTGAGCGAAAATTGCGCCGGTTAATGCATAAGGAGAAGTTTGATCAATCAACTTTAAAGTTTCAGAAAATTTAGCATCCTCATAAACATAAATTGTTAAAACTGGTCCGAATAATTCTTCGCACATCGTGGTATATTTTGGGTCATCAGCTACAATAATAGTAGGTTCGATAAAGTAGCCTTTAGATTTGTCATAGCCACCGCCGCAAATAATTTCCACTCCTTTATCTTTCTTTGCTTGGTCTAAGTATTTTGACAATTTATCAAAAGATTTTTCATCGATGACGGCATTGATGAAGTTAGTAAAGTCTTCTGTTCCACCCATTTTAAAAGTGGCAATATCCTTCAACATCATTTCTTTCATCGCTAGCCATAACGATTTTGGTATGTACGTTCTAGAAGCAGCAGAACATTTTTGTCCTTGATATTCAAAAGCTCCACGAACAATACCCGTTGCTGCAGCTTTAGCATCCGCAGAAGGATGAACTAAAATAAAATCTTTTCCGCCAGTTTCCCCTACAATACGTGGATAGCTTTTATATTTATGAATGTTAGTTCCGATAGTTTTCCAGATGGTTTGGAATACTGCTGTAGAACCTGTGAAGTGAATTCCAGCAAAATCAGGATGATTAAAAACTACCTCACCAACTTCTGGTCCGTCTGCATAAATCAAATTAATTACCCCATCAGGCATACCAGCTTCCTTAAAAATCTTCATCAACACATTAGCCGCATAAACCTGTGTGTCTGCGGGTTTCCAAACGACTACGTTACCCATCATGGCACATGAAGTAGGTAAATTTCCTGCAATAGCGGTGAAATTAAATGGTGTTAAAGCAAAAATGAATCCTTCTAACGGACGTTGCTCTAAGCGATTCCAAACACCAGCAGGAGAAACAGGAGGTTGTTGCTGATAAATATCAGCCATATAACTCACGTTAAATCTTAAGAAATCTATTAACTCGCAAGCCGCATCAATCTCCGCCTGAAAGGCGTTTTTAGATTGACCTAACATGGTAGCTGCATTTAACTCATAACGGTACTTGCTTACAATTAAATCTGCAGCTTTTAAAAATATAGCAGCTCTATGTTCCCAGCCAAGTTCCTCCCAATCTTTTTTTGCAGCTAAAGCAGCTTCAATAGCTTTAGTCACATGACTTTTATCGCCATAACTGAAATGACCTAGTAGATGCTGATGATCATGAGGCGGCGATAAAGGTTTTTTATGAGAAGTTTTAATTTCCTCTGCACCTATATACATAGGAATGTCTATTTGTTTACTTCTGGCTTCTGCCAAAGCGGCTTTTAAAAGTGCTTTTTCTTTACTGCCCGGGGCATAACTATAAATAGGTTCGTTAGTTGGTGTAGGTACCTTAAAAAATCCTTTAAGCATAAAATATGGGTTTTATTGATTCGCTCAAAGATAGGAATTTCAACCTTATATATATGTCAATTCATTGACATGAGGTGGTATTTAGCTGAACGGGCTTAAATGTGTAAAGTGTGTGTTAACATTAGTATTTGATACTTTAATATTAATAGGATAGCATATATTTGAACAAATATTTAATCATGAATAGCAAAAGAATTTTTCCTTTTTTACTTGTAGCAATAGCTTGTTCTCTAATTTCGTGGGGTGTAGTTGCCCACCGTTCTATTGCAAAAATAGCTCAAAATCATTTAAGCCCGAAGGCGAAAGCAGCAGTAAACGCTTTATTAGGAACTGAAGATATGCCTATTGTAAGCACTTATGCTGATGAAATTAGATATTCATCTGATTATAAATACACTGGTTCTTGGCACTACTTAAATGTTAAAGAAGGTTTGACTTTCAGTGAATTTAAGAAAACTGTTTTATCGGATACTTCTGCGAATGTTTATAATGCTTTATTAAAGATGAAAGCACAATTGAAAGATCCAAAAAGTACAAAAGCAGAAAAGATTTTTGCTTTGAAAATGATCATCCATTTTGTTGGAGATTTACACCAACCCATGCATGTAAGTAGGGCTGAAGATAAAGGAGGTAATGATATTAAGTTAAAGTTTCAGGGTAAAGATTCTAACCTTCATTCTTTATGGGATAGTGGTTTAGTAGAATATAATGGATTTACTTTTACTGAAATGGCTACAGCATTAGATCATATCAGCGATCCTAAAATAAAGAAATGGCAAAGCGATTCGATGATTAAATGGCTATATGAGTCTTACCAGATTTCAGATACTTTGTACAAAGAAATTGAAGTAAACGCTACTTTGGACTATACCTATTATCCGAAACATTCAGAATTATACAAAATGCGTATTCAACAAGCTGGTATTAGATTAGCTGGTTTGTTAAACGAGATTTATAAATAGTTTTAAAGTTAAATTAGAATCAAAATCTTTAAAACTATATGGTTTTAAAGGTTTTGTATGATATAGATCATTTTGCTTTTTCATACAGTAAGAAATGCTGTATTGGTAAAAATTCTTCTCTTTTATAAAGCTTAAAACCATTTGTTGCCATTTCTTTATTTACTTGTTTCACGCTCATTTTATGCAATTCTTTAATGGCAATATTTGGGTCTTCTGCTCGATATTCCAATAATAAAATTTTTCCATTGGGTTTTAATGCTTTGGCTAATGCCGATAGCATTTCTTGCGGATAAGCCAACTCGTGGTAAACATCTACCATAATGGCTAAATCTATGGAGTTTGCAGGTAGGTTAGGATTTTTTTCTGTTCCCTTTATAATTTCAACATTTTTAACTCCTATTTCTTGTTTGTTCTTCTTCAATAATTTGATAAAATCATCCTGAATTTCAATAGCATAAACTTTCCCCTCAGTTACTTTTTGTGCTATCCTAAAAGAATAATATCCGCTGCCTGCACCAATGTCCGCAACTACACTTTTATTATTAATGGGTAAGTTATTGATGGAAAGGGTAGTGTTTTCTTCTTCATTTCTATCATTACGCTCCAGCCAGTTTGCACCTGCAGCATCCATCACATAAGAAATCTCTCTTCCCTGATAAATTTTTCCTATACCATCCCTACCCGAATTTTTATATTGATAAACGCTATCAGTTTGGGTGGTGTTTTTTTGTTTGATGGTTTGTGTACAACCAATTTGGCTAAATAATAGACACCCTATTATTGGGATATAATTTTTCATCGTTATATTTCTTTATCAAAGAAAATCAATACAAATGACATATTGTTTTAACGTTGATGAAGCATCTATTCGCTTAGTTATATTTCTCCATACCTTCAGCAGGTTTCCAATCTGAATTTGGCTCATAATAGTGCCACAAAAGAGCTGATAATTTTCTAATTAAAACATAACCTTCATTGTTATTTGCCCAACTTTGGTCTTTTTGGTTTTTAGTGGTGATACAAAAAGCATAATCTCCATGTGGTGCATTTACCAAAACAACTTCTGAACGGGCGGCATCGACAGCTCCCTGTTTAGAAGCAGTATGAACATAGGGAGGTATTTCAGATAACGCTTCCCTATCCCAATAAATCCTTGCCATATTACGATACATTCTTTCACTAGCTGCTGTACTAACAGCCGCTCCATTTCTAATTTTGATAACTAGTTGGGCCATTTCTTTCGGAGAGGTCATTCCCCAACCGTATTTTTTCTGAAAGTCAGATCTACCTAAAGTTCTAGAGTTTATCCTGGTTGCTTTAAAGCCATTTGAATCTAGCCATTCGTTAATTTTTTCTCCACTAACTAATTTCTGTAACCATAAACTAGCGGTGTTGTCACTGGTGGTGATGCTTAACATCTGCACTTTACTTAAAGCTATTTTTTCGCCGTCTTTAAAGGAACCAAGAATGTCTTCTCCAGCGTAAAGCAAACTATCTTTATAAATTAAATTTGAATGATAATCTAAATTTCCTTTCTGAATCTCATCAAACACCCCACACATGATGGGTACTTTAATCATGCTAGCAGTAGGGAAAAGACTGTCAGCATTAAACTGTGCTATTTTGCCAGTCTTTAGGTTTTTCACATAAATACCAACGTCGCCATTAAAACCATCCACCAATTGAACCAATTTATTTTGCAAATTTTTATCTGTTTTTTGAGCGAAACTCAAGAAAGGAAAACAAATGGCCAATAGAATGACGAAAATCTTATTCATATATGACATGATATTTAAATTTGGTTAAATTTACAAATCTTAAAGGATTTAATTTGATACAGATTTTAAGATGGCTTTTATTGCCATTTTCTTTAATTTATAGCTTAATCATTGCTTGCCGCAATTGGTTATATGATTACGGGATTTTTAAAAGCCAATCTTTTACTATTCCAATCATTTCTGTAGGAAATCTGGAGGTTGGAGGGTCAGGGAAAACGCCAATGGTAGAATACTTGATTCGATTGTTAAAAGATGATTTTAAACTATCAACTTTAAGTAGAGGTTATGGCAGAAAAACAAAAGGTTTTAGATGGGTTAAACCCGATGATGACGCTACTCAATCTGGAGATGAGCCTTTGCAAATTAAACAAAACTTTAAAGACATCAGTGTGACAGTGTGTGAAGATAGAGTTTTTGGCGTTCATGAGATTCAGAAAAATCATCAATTAATACTGATGGATGATGCTTTTCAACACCGGGCGGTAAAACCAGGTTTAAATATTTTACTATTTGATTATCATCAATTAAAGAAACTAAAAATAATGTTACCTACTGGTAATTATCGAGAATCTTTTGCTGAGAGAAAAAGAGCGCAAATTATTATTATTTCTAAATGTCCTGCCGATTTAAATCAATCTAAACAAGAGAAAATCATCCAATCATTAAGTTTAACTCCAGATCAAAAGGTATTTTTTTCCAACGTTCATTACTATCAAAAACTAAAAGGAGTTTTTGATAACTCAGACTATAAATTAGATGTTGGCGATACACAGATGCAAGTTTTATTAATTACTGGTATTGCTAAAACGAAACCATTTTTACATCAAATCAAAAAATATACTTCACATATTACGCATCATTGTTATCCAGATCATCACATCTTTAGCACAAAAAATATGCTTAAACTTGCACAAGATTTCGATGCTTTACCGGGGGATCATAAAATCATCATCACAACACAAAAGGATGCGGTACGTTTAAGGTCTGTCGAAATCAGTGAAAACATTAAAAACTTACCTATTTATGCTTGGCCAATAGCCGTTGACTTTATGGCTAATGGGAAAACAGAATTTGATAAAATAATTAAAGAATATGCTCAATCAAATCAGAGAATCAGTTGAATTTATAAAACATAGAATAGGGGATTTTAACCCTGAGATCGGAATTATTTTAGGTACTGGTTTAGGTGCTTTGGTAAACGAGATTAAAATTGAATATCAGTTAATGTATTCAAATATTCCAAACTTCCCAATATCTACTTTGGAGTTTCACTCGGGTAAGCTAATATTTGGGGAGCTTTCGGGAAAGAAAGTGGTAGCAATGCAGGGTCGGTTGCATTTCTATGAAGGTTATGATATGAAACAAATTACATTCCCAGTAAGGGTTTTGAAGATGTTAGGTATCGAGAAATTGTTTGTTTCTAATGCTAGTGGAGCTTTAAATCCCGAATTTAGAAAGGGCGATTTAATGGTGATTGAAGATCATATTAATTTGCAACCGCACAATCCTTTAGTGGGCACTAATTACGAAGAATTAGGGCCTCGTTTTCCTGATATGAGTGCACCTTACGATGCTGAAATGATTAAAAAGGCATTGCAAATTGCAAAGGATAAAAAAATAACCTGCCATAAAGGAGTTTATGTATCAGTAACTGGTCCTAATTTAGAGACTAAAGCAGAGTATAAATTCCTGAGAATTATTGGTGCAGACGCCGTAGGAATGAGTACCGTCCCGGAAGTGATTGTAGCTAATCACATGAGTTTACCCGTATTTGCAATATCAGTTTTAACAGATGAAGGTTTTCCAGAAACTTTAAAACCAGTTTCAGTTGCCGATATTATTAAAATTGCCAGCGAGGCAGAACCTAAAATGACAATCATTTTGAAAGAGCTGTTACTACAACTATAATCTTGAAAAGGCTTTTATTAATTTTCTTTTTTATTGCTTTTGTCAAATTTTCTTTTGGACAAATTTTACCCGGTCAACGACCATTAAGAACTAATACAAATGAAAATAATGGGGGAAAGCCTAAAGGTAATACCAATGAAAATATAGATTCTATTAGGGCCCGTTTGAATTCAAAAAAGGATTCGGTTATCTATACCTCAAAATTTATCAAATTTACTAAAGAGGAGTTTTTAAGGGATAGCGTAAGGCTATTCACATTAGATACCACTACTAAAGATTTTCAACGTTACAGAGTAATTGATAAACCTGAAAATCCAACGATGAATTTAGGCTTAAATGGCTTGGCTTATCGCGATCTTCTATTTCAACCGACAAAAACAATTGGTTTTGATGTGGGCTATCATTATTATGACCGATATTTAATGGTTCCCGAAGATATAGTTTATTATCAGGCAAGGTCTCCATATACCGAGTTATACTACCAAAATCCAATGGGTAGAAATGCTGAGCAGCAATTCCATGTTATTCACTCTCAAAATGTGAAACCAAATTGGAATATAGGTGCAAGTTTTTACAAATTGGGCTCAAGAGCATTTTATGGTTCACCCTACCGGCAGGCCGATAGTTTGATGGTGAATCATTTGAATGGGGCTTTATGGACCTGGTATAGTTCTAAAAATAAGCGATATACACTTTTAGCAAATGCTGCTTTTAACAATCTAAAAAGTCGTGATAATGGATCCATTTATAACGATTCTATTTTTACAGTAGGCACAAAAGTTTCTCCCGAGTATGAACAAGTCCGGTTAAACTCGGCCAAGCATAATTGGCGTAACAATAGTATTTATATTAGGCAGTTTTATAATATTGGAAAGCAAAGAAATATTGATGCTAGCGATAGTAGTTCTGCAGTTTTGCCAACTCAAAGGATAAGCTATAAGCTGCTTTATAATACCCAAAAATATTTTTTTACAGATAACGGAAGGGTAGATCAGGGTAGTGGATTGCTCAACAATTATTACATCTATCGTGATTCTTCAAAAACATCAGATTCTACGCTGGTCACTCATTTACAAAACGAGTTTAATTATAGTTTTTACCTACGAGGCAAGAGCGTGTCTTTTTTGCGTAACGAGTTAAAAGTAAATGTGGGAATACAGCATGATTTTTATAAATATCAACAATATAATTTTAAAGCGAACTTTCAGAACGTCACCTTAAAAGGTGATGCTGATTATGGTTTTAGCGATAAGGCGAGTTTAAATTTTAAGATACAACAAATTATTCAGGGTAAAAATGCAGGTGATTTCTTATATGAGGCCACTTCAGAAATTAAGTTAGGTAATAAAATAGGAAGTGTGATTTTGAACGCGTATTCACAAAACCAAAGTCCGGCTTTTATTTATGAAAGACAAATTTCTAATCATTATGCTTGGAATTTAAATTTTGATCGTCAAAAAACACAACATTTAGGTTTTGCTTACGTGATTCCAAAATATTCTTTTCAGGCTAAGGTCGAGTATTTCTTAATTAGTAATTATCACTATTTTATTGCAGGTACAAACGGCGACGCTTATCCTGCCGAGTTTGGGAGTAATATTAATCTATTAAAATTTAGTCTTAAAAAGGATTTTCATTTCGGGAGATTTACTTTTCAAAACTTCATTACCTATCAAAAAACTGATTTTAAAGACGTTTTGCGCATACCAGAATTATATAGCTTCCAAAGCTTTTTTGTTCATTTTGATTTCTTTAAGAAGGTCTTAAAATCTGATTTTGGTTTTGACGTAAGGTATTATACCAAATATGCAGCACCATCTTATGCTCCAGCTATCGGACAATTTTATAATGCCAGTAACACTCGTTTTGATAATTATCCTATTTTGGACCTTTGGGCTCGCACCAATTGGAAAAGGGCGAACCTATTTATTAGGTATGATTATGCAAATCAAGGTTGGTTTAGCAAAGGTTATTACACTGTAAATCAATACCCAATGCCGTATAAGTTGGCTAAATTTGGGATAAGCTGGCGTTTTTACGATTAATTCGACACACTGTTTAGATCTTTCATCAAAATATCTAAAACCTTATCAGTATAAATAAAATGGTCAGCCTCAAATTTTATTTTATCTATAATTTCATTTAATCCAGAAGGCTTTTCTTTGCTGAAAGATAGCATAAGTTTCTCTAATACTATTTTATCATCCTCTCCTGATATTTTTTGTAATTCATCAATTAAAACTAGTTTTAAACCGTGGTCTTTCATTTTTCCACTTTCTGAAATTAGCCAGCTTAAAGCATAAAAAGCAGATTGTGATAAATAAATAGGTTTAATATCTTTTTTGATAGCTGGCAAATGATTGAATTTATTTTTGAGCACTTCTTTGGTGAGGTACTTTTTTAGAAATTGGTCGTAATCATCTTTTTGTAATTGAATTAAGCCGTCTAGTGCAATTGCGTAGATGCTAATCCATCTTATTTTTCTTCTAAACTCATGTAATCCTAACTCTATATCATTAAAATTAAGCTCGCCACTTTTATATTTATCCTTAATTTTAGATACTTGCTTTGCAACAACTTTAGCAACTGCTAAACGCTCCTGATCATCTTGTAACCATTCTATCCCATCTATTTTCTCTATAATTAGTTCAAATTTTTGATTTGGATTTTTCCAATCATTGGTTTGGATTAGTTCTTTCAAAGTATTTAACTCATTAAAATAGTCTTGTTTGATGCTATTTAATAATTGGATAGGGAAATCTTTAATTGCAGAAAATTCTTGCCAATAAGCATCATAAAAATCTATCTTACCTAACTGATCTTCTAATAATTTAAACTCGTTTTGAAGACTTTTGAAATAATTTTTATCGTAGATTTTCTTATAAAGTCTGCAAAGCCCTTCTAATTTAAAAATCACCTGTCTTACGTCGGAATGATAAAGTGAAAGTTCTGGCTCATCGCCCAAAAACGCTTTATCCATTATCTTGTTTAAATCATCAAGATGCTTTATAAAGCATTTGTAACCGGTATTATTGTTCATAAATTTCTTCCCAAAGCAATAATTATTATTGATAAAGGCTTGCTAAATTATAAAGTTTTAACAGATCAACATTATTTATCATAAAAATATTTCTTCCCGATTTTTGAAACATTTAAATTCTAAAGGGTTACTGCTGAAATCTAAAATAAACATTGTTTTTTGTTCACCTGTTTTTCCTATGTAACGGGTTTGTGGGTCCATCAAAAAAGTGATTTGATGTTCTTTTAATTTCTTACTAATTCTATCAAAATCTTCAAAAGAAATAATGCAACCAAAATGAGGAATAGGAACTTTAATACCATCAACAATTCCGCAATAATCTAAATCAGGAATAGCGGTTGATACATGAGCTGATAGCTGATGACCAAAAAAGTCAAAATCTACCCAATGGTCGGTTTCTCTACCCAAATTACAACCCAATATCTCGCTATAAAATTGTTTGGTGCTAGCAATGTCTTTTACTTTAAAAGCATAGTGAAAATTCGTTTGCATTTAATATCCTTTTTTTAGTGAAACTTCAAATTTCAATGGTTTTCCTGATAAGTGGTTTTGATAGTTTGTTGCTACGGTCAATACAGCTGATTTTATATTCGTAATACTAGCTACATGTGGCGTAACTTGTATTTTAGGATGCACCCAAAAAGGATGATTAATTGGAAGTGGTTCCACCTTAAAAACATCTAATAAAGCACCAGAAAGATGTCCTTCATCTAAAAGAGATAATAAATCTTCTTCTATTAGATGTTCACCTCTTCCTACGTTTATTAAAAATGCATCTTTATTTAGTTGCTTTAAGCGATTTTTATTTAGGATGTTTTCTGTTTGTCTTGTAGCAGGTAAAATGTTAATTAAAATATCGGTTCCATTTAAAGCAGCAGACATTTCTTGTTCACCTTCAAAACTTTCTACACCTAAAATATCTTTTCTGGTAACAGACCAACCCTTTACTTTAAAGCCCAAGGCTACAAATTTTCCAGCTACAAAAGATCCAATAGTTCCTAAACCTAAAATGCAAACGTTGAAGTCTTTAATCGAATTGTAGTTAGTCGGTAACCACATCTTTTGTGCCTGTTGCTGTTGATATAAATTAATATTTTTCAATTGTCCTAATACTGCTACTAGAAGAAACTCAAACATGTCATTTGAAAGATTCTCATCTACCATTCGTGTAACCTTTTGATCTTCTTTAATGGTTTGTGTATTAATAATTCGATCTATTCCTGCGCCAATAGATTGTATTACTTTTAAATTTGGAAATTTATCAATTACGTTTGGCTCAGGTTTCCAGCATAGTATGAAATCCACTGCAGCATAATCTTTAATACTAGGGTAAACTTCCACTACAGTTTCTGGTAAATGTATTTTTAAAGCAGCTTGCCAAGGATCTGGGTTTTTATTTGTGAAAATGATTGCAATGCTCATTAATTTTTTTGTTAAAATTAAATATAAATGAAATTCAGTTTTGTATTATTAAAGTGATAAGAGGTGCTTTTATTTACTTTCTTTATTTAACAACATATTTAGCCAAATGATTTAAAAGTTGTTTTTACTTTTTGATACCTTTGCCACCAGTGGCTCATATCTTAGACAATCCTATATATAATGCTTTGACTACCAATCATCGTGTATTTTCTGAAGGCGATGAAAGTGTAAAATACTACCATCGCGAAGTAGCCTCTTTTGCAGGGATGAGGACCAACTCAGAGTATGACTTCAAAAAACTGCATACAATGATGCCAGATAAAGGTGTCTTTATCATTTTCTCTCCAGATGCTTTAAAAATACCTAACTATTGGAATTTAATCAAGGAAATTGATATGTTTCAATTTGTTTATGAAAGGGATGAAGCTCCTGAACTGAAAAATGAAGTTAACTTAAATGAGTTAGATCAACAACATGTAGACGAAATGATTGCTTTGGTAGAGCTTACCAAACCTGGGCCTTTTCTATCCAGAACCATTGATTTAGGTAATTATACTGGAGTTTTTGAAGAAGGAAGACTAGCCGCTATGGCGGGGCATCGTTTTCATCCCAGCAATTATATAGAAGTTTCGGCAGTTTGTGCGCATCCCGATTTTTTGGGTAAAGGTTATGCTTACGCTGTTATTCGCGAACAAATCAAAAGAATCTTGGAAAAATCTCAAATTCCTTTCCTGCATGTTCGCCAAGATAATGCGGCCGCAGTAAAATTGTATGAGAAGCTAGGGTTCAGGATTAGAACCGAGATGAAGGCTTATGTTTTAGCGAAATAATAAGATTGATTATCCTGAAAAAAAACTTCCATCTTTTTAATTCATAACTTAAAGAAAGCCAAAAAAATTGATAAATCTAATTC
This sequence comes from Pseudopedobacter sp., assembly GCA_014378105.1. Classification (GTDB taxonomy): domain Bacteria; phylum Bacteroidota; class Bacteroidia; order Sphingobacteriales; family Sphingobacteriaceae; genus Pseudopedobacter. The sequence goes on along the minus strand of JACMOI010000042.1, from coordinate 32,278 downwards.
TACAAGTTAATCGACCAGCCATAGTTTCTGCTGATGTGAAGACCAATTCGTTTAGAAAAGGTTCTGATTTATCTTTAACGCTGGAATCAATATTTGAACAAGAGTATGTTTTAGTAGAAGAAAGATATTCATTTGGATTGGAGCTTTTACATGAGTTACAGTTAGTGCTGAAAAAAACGCATCTCAATGAAACTTTTTTAGAACAAAGAGCTTATCGTAAAGCCTTTCGCTTTTATTCCCATTTCATTCTGCTACAAGTGAAAAATCATTTGTTAACGGTTAATAAGTCACCGGAAATAGGGTGGCTGAGAAAACTCTATCCAGAACAACCTGATTTTAGGCTCACTTTTCCTGACGTTCAGGGATTAAACAGTGCCTGGCAGTGGTATATAAAAGGAATTACTATTCCGGTATTAAGAGATAAAATCTATCCGTATTATGACGTTTATTTTCCCACCCGTTTTGAACATCTTTTCCTATTTGATAATTGGTTAAAATATTATTCTGGACCCAAGAAAACCGCCATTGAAGTTGGCGTGGGTAGTGGAGTGCTTTCTTTACAATTGGTTAAACATGGTTTCCAAAAAGTATTTGTGACAGATACCAATGCAAATGCAATCATCGGGTTAAACGAGATGATGGGAGATACCAAACTCTCTAGAAAGATAGAGTTAGATTTCGCCCCATTATTTGGTAAATGGGAAAAGCCAACTGAACTGATTGTTTTTAATCCACCTTGGTTGCCTGCAACAGAAGAATTAGAAAATTTAGATGAAGCCATTTATTATGATGAAAACCTTTTTCCTGAATTCTTTGCTGAAGCAAAAAAAAGACTGCTACCTAATGGAAAAATTGTGCTTCTGTTTTCTAACCTAGCTCAGGTTACTGAAGTTACTGATACCCATCCTATAGAAAAGGAGTTGGCAGAAGGAGGTAGGTTTATATTAGAAAATCGTCGCAGAAGGCCAGTAAAACAAGCCTCAGATAAAACCAAACGCGACCAATATTGGCGTTCAGAGGAAATGGTGGAACTGTGGGTGTTGGTGCATATTTAAGTAAAGTGTGACATTGACGGAGGGAGGGGTCTCACAAATAGGTTTTTCTTTATCAGTTAGATATGCACTTAAGTTAATAAGTCAAACGGTATTAGGTGTGTTATCAAAAAAAGATAATTATCAAATTTGGATAATTATATTTTTCTCTTTATATTTGAATCCTAACTTAAATAACACACACAAATAAAAAAACACGACATGAAAATTGATAAAAAATTTAAACCAGATTAAATAATGAAAGTAATATTTCATGATGAGCATCTAGGTATGCTTGCAGAAAAACAAGCCACAGGAAAAAGTAAATTTCCAACAGAAGTGATAATATCCTTTAGAAAGAAATTAGCTTTTATAAGAGCGGCGGGCAGTACTCAAGATTTAAGAAAAATGAGTTCTTTACATTTTGAAAAACTGACTGAAAAAAAATATTTAGGTATGTATTCTATTAGATTAAATAGAAGTTATAGACTTATATTAAGTATTGATAACGAAGACAACCTTGAAATAATAATTATTGAGGAAATCAATAATCATTATAGTTAATAACTAAAACTATTATAAAATGAACAATCAGGTCTTTAATTCTAAAGGTGCTGAAATTGAAATTGAAGCATTTCATCCGGGTGAGTTTTTATTGGAGGAGATAGAAGCTCGTGAAATCCAAAAGAAGGATTTTGCTCAACAAATTGGAATTTTTCCAAATAATTTAAGTTTGATTTTTGCAGGAAAAAGAGATATTTCAGCCACTCTTGCGATTAAAATTGGAAAAGCATTGGGAACAAGTGGTCAATTATGGTATAATTTGCAATCTGCATATACTTTTCAAAAAGCTTTGATGGAAGAGATGGAGGGTGTTTAGTAATAGAAACGTTCTCAACGGGAGGAGAGGTCTCACAAATAGCTTTTCATTTAGCTTTTCTTTAACGAGTTTGGTGACTCTTTGCTATTCGTAAATCCTATGTCATGCTTCGCTTAAGACTAAGGACAGGCTTGGATTTCAATTTTTAAAAATAGTAATAACCATTATAATTTATTATTTAAACTCAAAAAATGAAATCTCTACCAATTCACTATACATTCTCTAATCCCCACCTAAATTCCTTAGATTTGCAGCGTTAAATAAAGGCTTAGGGATTGAATTTTTACTTCTTATATTTTCTGGTTGCCATTTCCATTTTTGGCTTTATCGCCACCTTTTCTTTGGTGGGCGTTTATGCCGAGCGCAAGATTTCGGCTTTCATTCAAGACCGTTTGGGTCCGATGGAAACCGGGAAATTTGGTTGGTTGCAAACCGCAGCCGATATCCTCAAACTCATTCAAAAGGAATACATTGTTCCCGCTTTAGCAGATAAAGTGCTATTTACTATTGCGCCTGTCATTATTTTTGTGGCGGTGTATTTAGGTTTTGTGGCTTTGCCATGGGCTCCGGGATTGGTGCCAGCAACAATGAATCTTGGGGTTTTTTATGTTTTCGCCATTATTTCTATAGAAGCTTTAGGGATTTTAATGGCGGGTTGGGGATCTAATAATAAATACAGTTTATTGGGTGCGGTGCGGTCGGTAGCGCAAATGGTTTCTTACGAGATTCCGATTGGTTTTGCCATCATCTCTGCCGTGATGATTTCACAATCTTTGGATTTACAAGTCATCAATTTCAACCAAGGTATTTTAGCGACTGAACAAATCAAGTTTTTTGGGGTTTTAGAAGTCAATAAAATTGGTGGAATATTGGCGTGGAATGTTTTTCAGGCACCACATTTATTGGTGGCTTATGTGATTTATTTTATCGCTTCGTTGGCAGAATGTAACCGAGCACCTTTTGATTTACCTGAGGCAGAATCGGAATTGATTGGTGGTTTCCATACAGAATATACAGGTTTACGTTTCGCTTTCATATTTTTGGCAGAATACGCCATGATGTTTTTGGTAGCGATGTTGGGCGTGACTTTATTTTTAGGAGGATGGAATACGCCCTTACCAAATATTGGAAGCTTGCATTTAGCAGATTACACAACCGGAGTTTTCTGGGGAATTTTTTGGGTGATGGGCAAATGTTTATTGGTGGTGGCTGCGCAAATGTGGATTCGCTGGACATTACCACGCTTACGTGTCGACCAGTTGATGACGTTGTGTTGGAAGGTATTAACACCATTGGCTTTTGCTTGTTTGGTGATTTCGGGATTGTGGAGGTTGATGTTATTGTGAGCCTGAGCGGAGTCGAAGTTGTCAGCCTGAGAGGAGTCGAAGGCTAACCACGGAGGACACGGAGGATTTACACAGAGTGCACAATTCGAGCAATATTTTTAATACGTTTGAAAGGTGGGTTAAGGATTGAAGCGGCATCCTTTTTTTGTCATTCTGAGCGGAGTCGAAGAATAAGAAAAAAAAGATATAGCTGAAAGCCTGCCCCGATAGCTATCGGGGAAACCCCCAAATAAAGAATTATAAATGATTAAAGAAGCTTTTAACGGGTTGAAAACGGCATGGAAAGGTTTAGCATTAACGCTAAGTCATTTTGGTGCTGCCACACATTCTAAAAAAGTAAAAGGAATAAAGGAAGCAGATTATTTTGAGCAGCAAAATGGGATTGCGACGGTGCAATATCCGCATCAGCAATTGCCGGTGCCAGAGGTGGGCCGTTACCAGTTGACGGTAGAAATGGACGATTGCATTGTGTGTGATTTGTGCGCCAAAATTTGTCCAGTGAATTGCATTGACATTGAAAGTATCAAAGCAACAGATGCGATTGGGAAAACCTCGGATGGTTCGGTAAAGCGTTTGTATGCACCTAAGTTTGACATCGACATGGCGAAGTGCATGTTTTGCGGTTTGTGTACCACGGTGTGCCCAACAGAGTGCATAACCATGACACCTGGTTACGATAAAAGTGTAACGCATATCTCGGATTTGAATTATAAATTTGCCACTATGACGGAGGCAGAAGCAGAAGAAAAACGTGTGGAGCTAGAAAAGCAACAAGCCGAAAGGCAAGCTGCAAAACTGGCAGCTCTGAAAAAGATGGAAGAAGATAAAAAATGAGTGTAGCGCAAATCATATTTTATGTATTAGTTGCCATTGCCATTGGAAGTGCTGCTTTCGTGGTGTTTAGTCAGCATTTGATACGTTCTGTTTTTATGTTTTTTGTGACCTTATTTGCCGTTTCGGGATTGTATGTTTTCGCTTTAGCGGATTTTGTGGCTTTAACCCAAGTGGTGATTTATGTTGGCGGTGTATTGGTGTTATTACTTTTTGCTTTTCTGTTATCGTCCAAAGAATCTTTGCAGGGGATAGAAAATATTCCATATGGGTTATTATCGACAAATCGAATTCCAGGTGCGTTGATTTCCATTTTATTTTTAGCGGTTTTGGGATTTATTTTCTTCCAGATTGATTTTGAAAATCTGGATTGGATTAAAGCTTCCATCGCAAACGGGAATGTGATTTCTGTTTCGGATAATACCATTAGAAATATCGGCATCAACCTGATGAGTAAATATCTATTGCCCTTAGAAATGATTTCCATATTATTGATGATGGCATTAATAGGAGCAGCACATATTGCTAGAAAGGAGCCTCAACCATGATTCCACTTCAACACTTTCTTTTTATTGGCGCCGCATTATTCTCTTTAGGATTATTTGCAGTCATCACTCGTAAAAATGCCATTCAAATTTTAATGGGCATTGAATTGATGCTCAATGCTTCGATTTTGAATCTAGTCGCTTTTGGCCGTTATGATAAAGTAGATAATACTGGACAAATGTTTGGGTTGTTTATCATTGTTTTGGCGGCTGCTGCTGTCGCAGTGGCTTTGGTCATCATCATGAATTTGTACAAACGCACCCAAAATATTGATCCTAATAAAGCTAATTCTTTACGAGGATAAATGGAAAATCTACTTTCTTCATATCTAATCTTGTGTTTGGCTTTTGTCGCCATTACTGCTCCATTTTTAGCCTTTTTGCTTTCGATGATCTTTAAGAAAGTGGCCCCAGCAATCGGAATTCTAAGTATTGGAACTTCATTTATAGCCTCTTTATTCTTGTTTTTGGCAGTTTGGAAGAAGCAAACTTTACATTTTAGCTGGCATTGGATCCAGTTACAGCATGTGAAAATTGATGTTGGTATTTTACTAAATGATTTAACTGTCATCATGCTATTGATGATATCTCTTATTTCATTGCTGGTTCATATTTATTCAGTGGAATATATGCGGAAAGATGTATTGAAGTACCGTTATTTCGCTTACCTCAGTCTGTTTTGTTTTGCCATGTTGGGCGTGGTTTTAGCAGATAATCTCTTTATATTATATGCTTTTTGGGAGCTGGTTGGCTTTGCTTCTTACCTGCTTATTGGGTTCTGGTTTACCCGAGACAAGGCAGTTCAAGCCAACAAAAAAGCCATGATCATGAACCGAATTGGAGATGTAGGTTTCCTGATTGGTTTAATGATTTTACTGACACAGTTTCATACTTTAGACCTTTCTGTTTTATTTGGATCCGAGAATTTAATTAGTTCTTCTTTTGTTAAAAACGGATTGTGGGTTTCTCCTTTTAATACGATGCCTGATTATTGGTTGACGATTGCGGGCTTTTGTTTCTTTGCAGGCGCTATTGCCAAATCGGCACAATTCCCACTACACACTTGGTTGCCCGATGCCATGGAAGGTCCAACGGCGGTTTCCTCTTTAATTCATGCAGCAACAATGGTTGCTGCAGGTGTTTTTTTGTTGTTGAGGATCGCTCCTTTGTTTAATGAGGTGGTTTTAACCAGCATGGCCATCATTGGGTTATTTACTGCTTTTATGGCCGCCACCATCGCGTTAACGCAAACCGATATTAAAAAAGTTCTGGCATTTTCTACCATTTCACAACTAGGATTTATGATTTTAGCGGTAGGATTAGGAGACAATGCTGCCGCGATATTTCATCTGATTACCCATGCTTTCTTTAAGTGTTTATTGTTTCTGACTGCTGGTGCGGTGATTCACGAATTGCATCATCTAAAAGAAAAACATCAACTCGACTTTGACGAGCAAAACCTGGATCATATGGGAGGCTTAAGAAAGTTTATGCCGATTACTGGCTTTGTTTTTCTATTGGCAGCTTGTGCGCTTTCAGGATTGCCGTTCACTTCTGGCTACTTATCAAAAGATGCCATTTTAATTAGTGTTTTCCAATACGCCGATGTGAATGGTGGAATTTATTGGTTATTTCCCTTGTTCATTTCCATCACTTCTTGGCTCACTACTTTTTACATTTTCAGAGTGGTTTTCAAAGTCTTTTTTGGAAAGTTTAGATTGTCAGAAAAATTGTCGCAAAAATTGGAAGTTCATGAGGCAAGCCGCTGGTTGACGGTTCCTATCCTAATTTTAGGTATTTTCTGCTTTGGTTTTTTCTTCGCCTTTAATCCATTTAACTTAGATAGCGCATGGTTATATAAGGGTTTTAATATCAACCAACATAGTGAAGGTATTTATCATCTGATAGTTCCTTTGTATATCAATATGCTCAGCATAGCTTTGATTTTCACCACTTATTATTTGTATGCAAAAAAAACCATCAACATCAATTTTCAAGGGACTTGGTTTTATAAATTTTCTTATAACCAATGGTGTTTTAATCAGTTTTACGATGTTTTTTTAATAAAATTATTCTTAGTAAAAGCTAAATTTTTTTACTGGTTTGACCAAAAAGTGATTGATGGAATTGTTCATTTTTTAAGTGATTTTGCTTTAATCCTTTCTAAAATTTCCTCTTGGATTGATACCTATATTATCGATGGGTTAGTAAATGGAGTTGCAGCTCTAGTGCAAAGGATTGGAATTTGGTTGCGGGGAATACAAAATGGTAAATTGCAGCATTATTTCATTTGGATGCTTTTTTTGTTTTTATCTTTTATGATTTATAAAATTATAATCTGATGGGTTTATTGTCAGTTCTCATATTTCTGCCTCTAGTTTTTGGCGCACTTATTTTAGTGATGCCGAAAAGACTAAGCAGCTATTTCAAATATCTGGCAGTGGTTGTTTCATTGATTCAATTGGCAATTGCTACTTGGATGTATTTTCAGTTTAAAACTGGAGATACTTTTGCAGGAGTGAATAAATTATCACAATACCAATGGGTAGAAAAATTAGATTGGATCCGTTTAGACGTAGGTTCATTCGGCACTTTACAAATCGATTATTTATTAGGTGTCGATGGTTTTTCTATTGGCTTAGTCTGGCTTTCTACTTTGGTGATGCTGATTGCTTCACTTTCTTCTTGGGAAATTAAAACCAATCTGAGAGGATATTTTGCCTTGTTCTTATTGTTAGATACCGCTATTATTGGTGTTTTTTGTTCGTTGGATTTATTCCTTTTCTACATTTTTTACGAGTTGATGTTGTTACCACTTTATTTCCTCATCGGAATGTGGGGCGGGGTTCGCAGAGAATATGCAGCTATCAAGTTCTTTTTGTACACCTTGTTTGGTTCCATCTTCATGCTATTGGTGATCGCAGGTTTGTATCTTTCTGTTAGAGATCCAGCAACAGGAAATCATACCTTTAGCATGGTGGATGCAATGAATCCTGCAAATTATTCTGCGGGTTCTATTTTTTCGATTGCAGCACATACACAGATCATGGGCATGTCTGCCAGATCTTTAGGTTTTATCATTGTGTTTATTGCTTTCGCAATTAAAGTTCCTATTTTTCCATTTCACACTTGGTTGCCAGATGCCCACGTTGAAGCACCAACACCTATCTCTATTATCCTTGCAGGAATTTTATTAAAAGTTGGTGCCTACGGAATTATTCGTATGGCTTATGGAATTTTCCCTGATGTAGCGATTTCATTATCATGGTGGATGGGATTATTAGGCGTAATCTCCATTATTTATGGCGCAATGAACGCTTTGGCGCAAACTGATTTAAAACGATTAATCGCTTATTCTTCTATATCTCACATGGGTTTTGTATTGATAGGAATCGCTTCGCTTACGTCTGAAGGTTTAAACGGAGCAATGATGCAGATGATTTCCCATGGTTTCCTTTCAGTGATGTTGTTCTTTATTGCTGGGGTAATTTATAATCGAGTGCATGATCGAGATATTTACAATTTCAGAGGATTGGCCAATCACATGCCAATATTTACTGGCTTTGTAATGATTGCTTTTTTTGCTTCCCTTGGTTTGCCAGGATTCTCTGCTTTTATCGCCGAAATTTTCACCTTAATAGGTGCTTTCAGTTCTTATAATTTAAACGGATTATTACCTCATTGGATGGCCATTGTTTCTGCCTTCGGGATTTTGTTAGGGGCAGGTTATTTTCTCTGGACATTACAAAGAATGTTCTTTGGGACCTTAAGGTTAAAGAAGGAAGAATGGAAAGTAAATTTGGTTGATTTGAATTTTAGAGAAATCTTGGTCCTTACACCGCTTGCTGCATTAGCTTTAATTTTGGGCGTAATGCCTTCGCTGGTTTTTGATGTGATGAGTTCATCTGTGAATCAATTTTTAATGCTGTTTAAATAAAATGCAACAACGATAGAATAGAGTCAAAATATTACCATTGCTCTGTATCCTCAGAGAGCAAAATTTAATAAGTAAAATATTGAGTGAATACAACGCCCATGGAGAAAATAACTCAAAATAATTAAATGCAAAATATTCAACAAAGCACCAACGATATTATTCATTCGCTTTCTTATTTCAAAGCCGAGTGGACTTTGGCTATTGGATTTTTGTTGGTGATTGTTTTAGATTTATTCGTCAAAAAATCCAAACTGATAGTTTTTGCTGCAGCGATGTTGACTTTGTTGTTGAGTACTTTTTTCCTTATTATTCAATTCCCAAATATCGGCGAAAGCCAATTGCTTTTTAATGGGATGTTCAGCTTAACAAAGGCAGGCTCTCAATTTAAACTTTTAGTATTATTCGCTTCAGTTTTAGCATTGATTTTCTTTTATCAGGATGAACGTTTGAAAAATCACCCAAAAGGAATCAACGACTTTATCAGTATATTTTTAGCAGCAGTTTTAGGGATGTTTTTGTTGATTTCATCTGCGAATCTATTGATGCTCTATTTATCTATTGAGATGATTTCCTTAGCTTCTTACCTGATGGTGAGTTATAGTGCTTACAAAAATAAACAAGCTGAAGCTGGGATGAAATATGTTTTATTTGGAGCCGTGGCATCTGCCATGATGTTGTATGGAATAAGTTTGATTTATGGTTTTACTGGTTCTATTAATTTATATGGAACTGAAATAATCAATGGTTTTCAGCAAATTGGAATTTTAGGAAGTGCTTTAGCTATCGTTTTATTGATGGCTGGAATTGGCTTTAAATTATCTTTTGTGCCATTCCATTTCTGGACTCCGGATGCTTACCAGGAAGCACCAACTTCCGTGACTTCATTTTTATCCAGCGTTCCAAAGATTGCGGTATTTGGTTTTCTGTTTTTGTCGATACCAATTTTACAATTAATAGGAGCGGGTATCTTCGTTCAAATCATTTTAATAGTCTCAGCTGCATCTATGATTTTAGGGAATGTGGTCGCCACTTTTCAAGATGATCCTAAGCGGATGATGGCTTATTCTTCTATTGGGCATACCGGTTTTATGCTCATGCTTTTTATATTGCCGCAAGACCAAATTTTAAAAGCTTTAACTTTTTACTTATTAGCCTACACCTTAATGAACGCTGGAACATTCATGTCCATTTCTTATATCGAAAGTCGTTTTGGGGTATTGAATATTTCGGATTATAAAGGCTTAGGAAAGAAAATTCCATACCTCGGATTTTTACTCGTTATACTAATGATTTCTTTAACCGGTTTGCCACCATCTGCAGGATTTATCGGAAAATTTTTGGTGTTTATTTCTTTAGTTTCATCAGCGGCTAGCAATAATTACATTTCAACCTTATTAATTATTGCAGCATTCACCACTGTAATTTCCTTATTCTTCTATCTAAAAATTCCTTTGAATTTCTTTTTAAAAAAATCTGATGAAATAAAAATGGCAACAAAGTCTAATGCTTTATTGCCAATAATTATTTCACTTTTAGTGTTTTTGATTATCCTATTTGGGATATTCCCTTTTTTATTGAACTCTTTGATAATCTAAACCTGGACCATCGCAAGCTTGCCAAGTACTATAAATCTCTTGGCTAGATTTAATAAATAATTGTTCTTTTAACGCTGTTGAGTTACAGTTTCCAATTAAATCACTAGAAGATGTGTATTGAAGTACAAAATATTTTTCATCACCCATCTTTTCTGTATCAAAAGTTCCAGATGCTGAAGTGGTAGTGCCATCTTTGATTCTGGTTTTAGTAAAGGTATAATCGGCGTTAAAAACGTAAGTTTCTTTCTATAGCATTTGGTTTCCTGTAGTTTCAGAATTTGGAATATTACCACTCATCTTTACCAATTCCCACTTTTTCGGATAGGTATTTACTTCAAAAGTTTTCTTTTTTTTACAAGAACTTAAAATAATAATTAGTGTTAGGAATGTTAATGCTTTTTTCATGATGATGTTGATTAAAGGTTTAATGTTTTTGTTTATCTATATTATGAATATAATTATAAATCCGATACAGTTGATTAGTGCAAAGGATTCAGTTTAAATATTTGTATTTTCGAATTATCAAAGTATAAACCTTAGCCTATATAGATATGAAAATTATTTACTCCATATTCATCCTCTTTTTCGCAACGCAATTCGTATCTGCTCAAAGTAATCGCTTTAGTTTTGAAAAATATATAGATGCCTCAGGAGATACTTTAAATTATCGTTTGCTAGGCCCAGACTACAACACTTCTAGAAAATTTCCTTTAGTTATTTTTTTACACGGATCCGGAGAACGTGGTCACGATAATGAAGCACAGCTGAAATGGGGAGTGATGAACTTTGCATCAGACCAAATGATGCTACAGCATCCGTGTTATGTGATAGCACCTCAACTTCCTGAAAATGGATCATGGTCTAACTTTACAGCGCCAGATGCTGAAAATCAAATGATGCTAAATTCAAATCCTAGCATAACGATGAAGTTATTGATTGATTTGATTCATGATTTTGCAGCAAAACACCCCATCGACCAAAGTAGAATTTATATCACAGGTTTATCTATGGGTGGTTTTGGGACTTTTGATGCCATTGAGCGTTACCCTAATTTATTCGCAGCTGCAGTACCAGTTTGTGGTGGTGGGGATATTTCAAAAGCGAGTCTAATTGCTAATATCCCGATTTGGATGTTTCATGGAGCGGAAGATCCTGCGGTGCCCACGAAATATTCATTACAAATGACTGAAGCTTTATTTAAAGCAGGAGCACATCCGGCATTAACCATTTATCCTGAAACTGGGCATTTCTCTTGGCTTGGCGCTTATACTGATCCTCTAATGTTTAACTGGTTATTTAGTCAGCGTATGAAATAGTAGCAAAGGCTTAACTAATCTAAACCCGATTGCAGCGTAAAACTCGTCCCGATAGCTATCGGGACGGACTTGTAGCGCAAAGCGGGACTGCTGCGACCGAAGCGAAATGGATTTTGCTTTTCTCATATAAAGTCCGTATTAATTTTGTGCAAAGAAATGTGATGCGAATGACGCTTTTAATTTCTCAATACCTAATAAAGTTTTACTTTTGTGAGCTTCATTATAACAACAATGAGCGACTCTATTAAACACGAATGCGGTATCGCATTTATCAGACTTCTAAAACCACTTTCTTACTATCAGGAAAAATATGGCACTTCGCTATATGGCTTAAATAAGCTGTATTTACTGATGGAGAAGCAACATAACCGAGGGCAAGACGGCGCAGGAATTGCTACCATAAAGCTAAATGTAAAGCCCGGAAATCGATACATCAGCCGTCACCGTTCGATGGAGAAAAATGCGGTCCAAGATATTTTCTCTTATGTGATGAAGAAATTTGCTGATGTTGAAAAGGAAAATCCAGAGTTATTAAATGATCCCGAGTGGCTCAAAGAGAACATCAGTTTTACAGGAGAAGTGTTGCTGGGGCATCTGCGCTATGGTACCCATGGTAAAAATAGCATTGAGGCTTGCCATCCTTTTTTACGTCAAAATAACTGGATGACCCGTAATTTAGTGATTGCTGGAAATTTCAATATGACGAATGTCGACGAATTATTACAGCAGTTGTATGATTTAGGGCAACATCCTAAAGAGCGAGCCGATACGGTGACCGTTTTAGAAAAAATAGGTCACTTTTTAGATGATGAAAACCAGTTTTTGTTCGATCAATTCAAACGAGAAGGTTACGATAATGCAGAGATTTCTCAGTTAATTGCCAGTCATTTGAAGGTGAATAGAATACTTAAAAAATCGGCTAAAACTTGGGATGGTGGTTATACCATTGCAGGTATTTTTGGGCATGGCGATGCTTTTGTTCTAAGAGATCCGGCAGGTATTCGACCAGCCTTTTATTATCAGGATGATGAAATTTTTGTAGCAGCATCAGAGCGTCCGGCTTTGCAAACTGCTTTAAACATCAAGATTGGTCAGGTTAAAGAAATAGAACCTGGGCATGCCATGATTATCAAACGTGATGGAACTATTACTGATGAGATTTTTAGAGAACCTGTTGAGAAAAAAGCTTGTTCTTTTGAAAGGATTTATTTTTCTAGAGGAAGTGATGCAGATATCTATAAAGAGCGAAAAAAATTAGGGCAACTGCTTTGCCCTAGAATTTTAGATCGTGTAAATCACGATTTGGAACATACTGTTTTTTCTTATATACCAAATACTGCCGAAGTTTCTTTTTATGGTTTGGTAGAAGGTTTGCATGCCTATACCAAGCAAAGACAAAGAGATGCATTAGTGAAGAGCCGTGATAATTTAACAGATGAAGAATTAGATAGGATTTTGAAAATAACGCCTAGGGTCGAGAAGTTAGCGATTAAGGATGTGAAAATGAGAACCTTCATTACTCAAGATGCAGATCGAAGTGATATGGTGGCTCATGTTTATGACACTACCTACGGTTTGATCAAAAGAGATGTAGATACTTTAGTTGCTGTGGATGATTCTATTGTTCGCGGTACGACATTAAAACAAAGTATTTTAAGAATATTTGACCGCTTAGGGCCTGTAAAAATTATCATTGTTTCATCTGCGCCTCAAATCCGTTATCCCGACTGCTATGGGATAGACATGAGTAGGATGGGTGAATTTGTGGCTTTTGATGCTGCTATCCAGCTACTAAGGGAGCGTGGAATGGAACAGACTATTGTAGATGTTTACAATAAATGTAAGGCTCAAGCTGATTTACCTAAAGAAAAAGTAATCAATCATGTGAAAGAAATTTATGCCCCTTTTACTCCGGAAGAAATATCTATAAAAATTGCCGAAATTATTACTCCAAAAGAAGTGGAGGCTAAAGTGGAGGTGATTTATCAAACTTTAGAAGGCTTACACGAGGCTTGTCCTGATCATTTGGGAGATTGGTATTTTTCTGGAGATTATCCTACACCTGGCGGGAATAAAGTAGTGAATAAAGCTTTTATGAACTGGATGGAAGGTAAAAATTCAAGAGCTTATTTATAGTTTTTTATCAAATTCATACTACTTAAAAAGACCTTTATTGATAAGATAAAGGTCTTTTTTTATTTCTACAAAACTTTTATGATAAGTTATTTAGCATCATTTATCATCTTAAAGGAGCGTATGGGTGAAGATCAAGTTATAAATGAGCTTTAGAGCGAAAACTATGATTAAAGATCCTGCAACTCTATTTAAAGTTCTGATCGCACTTTCCTTAATCTTATATCTCATTTTATGGGCGAAATAAGCTTTAAGTGTGTCCATACCGAACAAGGTAATGAGTATAGCACCAAAAAAAGGAATAATTTCACGAGAAGTCAAATCTCCATATATGGAATATACCCCGCTAGTTACACTCACCCAATAAATTAGGATAAAAGGATTAAATATACACATGAAAAATCCTTTGAAAAAGTAACCTGCATGTTTAATCCTTGACGTTTCATCCTGGTAAGTGATTTTCACTTTCTTAAGTAAATAATATAGCCCAATACTTAGTAAAACGATACTTCCAACTATTCCGATAGGGATTCGGTATTTACTTTCGAAACTTAGGAAAGAAGTTCCAAATAGGGTGATACTCATGTAAATGAAATCACTAACGACTACACCCGAAGCTAAAGCTAGACCAGCATAAAACCCTTTTTCTATGCTTGTTTTAATTAAGGCGAAAAATACAGGACCTGTTAAGAAAGAAAGAATAATTCCTAAACCAATTCCCGAAACGATAAGCTCTAGCATGTAATGATTCTATGGTTATCTGTATTGCGAATATGCGATTTTCAAAAGGAAATCCCTAGTTTAATTTAAATTAGGGAGATGTTATTTATTTTCTTTTTTCTTGTAAAAAAAGCTTTAATTAGCTTAATTAATACCATTAATCACGAAATTAGTTTAAACCAAATTCTAAAATGGAACAAAATTCTAAAACAAACTGGGCACAATTTGTCCCACTGGCTACTGTATTCTTTTTTTGGGGCTTTGTTGCTGCCAGTAATGATATTTTAATTCCAGTATTTAAAAAGGCTTTTGATTTAACTCAAAGTCAAAGTCAATGGGTTTCATTGGCATTTTATATCGCCTATACAGTTGGGGCTCTTATTTACAATGGAATTTGTGTATTGATGAAAAAAGATTTGATCAATACCTTGGGCTACAAAAATAGTTTGGCGTTAGGATTATCTATTTCTGCCCTGGGTACTTTATTATTTTATCCCGCAGCAAATCTTCAATCATTTCCTTTGATGTTAACAGGTTTATTTGTGGTGGCATTAGGTTTTTCGCTACAGCAAACGGTGGCTAACCCGTTGGCAATTGCTTTAGGGCCTATTAGTACAGGTTCTCAAAGATTAATTTTAGCAGGTGGGGTAAATAATTTTGGAACAACAATAGGGCCGCTCATTGTAAGTTTTGCAATATTTGGATCTAGTACCAATGTGAATACTGATATTAGTATTGAGAGTGTTAAAATCCCTTATTTAGTTGTTGGAGTGGCATTTTTATTAGTGGCTATTTTCTTGAAACTATCTTCCTTGCCTGATAAACCAACCTTAGTTGAGGCAAAAGTAGATGAGAACGTTAAAGGGTCAGCTTTAAAATATCCACAATTAGTAATGGGAATGGTTGCTATTTTCGTTTATGTAGGTGTTGAGGTTTCGACAGCAAGTAATTTACCTGCATATATGGAGAAGGATTTAGGATTCCAGTTAAAAGAGATTGCTCCTTATATTTCCCTATACTGGGCTAGTTTAATGATTGGAAGATGGACTGGCGCTGTCGAAGCTTTTACTGATAATATGACCAAACAAAAGATATTTAGATTTATAGCGCCTTATTTGGCGTTCGGTGTTTTCTTATTAGTGAACGCTATTGCAAAACATAATTTGACACCATTTTATATTTATGCTTTAGTAATTTTAGTTTTAATAGCAGCGGATATGATGAGTAAAGGAAATCCTGCTAGAATGTTATTGATATTTTCATTATTAGGGATTGTAGCCTTATTTATAGGAATGTTCACCAGCGGAATGGTTAGTGTTTATGCATTTATCAGTGTGGGTTTATTCTGTAGTACATTGTGGCCTTGCATTTTCACATTAGCGGTAAGTGGTTTAGGTAAAAACACCAGTCAAGGCAGCAGTTTCTTAATTATGATGATTATGGGAGGTGGAATTATCAGCTGGTCACAAGGATACTTATCAGAATTTACAGGTATTCAATACAGCTATATTGTAGGGGTATTGTGTTTTATTTATTTAGCATTTTATGCTTGGAAAGTAAGTGGAATATTAAGAAAACAAGGAATTGATTTTGATAAAAAACTAACGGCAGGTCATTAAAATGAAATTGACGTTCAATGAAATTTTCATGAATTTGGCTGATGATTTAGCAAAGCGTTCGCATTGCGTAAAAAATCATGTAGGCGCTGTGC
Organism: Pseudopedobacter sp.; assembly: GCA_014378105.1. Taxonomy (GTDB): domain Bacteria; phylum Bacteroidota; class Bacteroidia; order Sphingobacteriales; family Sphingobacteriaceae; genus Pseudopedobacter. The sequence goes on along the minus strand of JACMOI010000042.1, from coordinate 16,233 downwards.
TGACCAAAGACACTCGGATTATTTCAATAGGCTATAACGGTCCGCCGGCTAATACGCATAACTGCGATGAAGAATGGCCAGAAGATGGTTGCCCTAGAGACTCAAGGAATAGTTGTTCTCTAGCATTGCATGCAGAGGAAAATGCTATTTTATATGCCATAAAAAATGGCGCTCAAATACAAGGAGCAACGTTGTATACTACGCTTTCTCCTTGTATTGCTTGCGCTAGATTAATATTATCATCAGGGATTAAAGAGGTTTTTTTTAAAGATTCTTATGCTGCTTATAAAGGTTTACAAAACGATGAAGGCGTTGATTTCTTGAATAAATTTGGCGTTTCTTGTTTAAAGCTGGAAGATGAAGTCATTTCTGCTTAAAAACAAAAGCTATTTACTGATTGGTTTTTTTATTCTTTTAGGAGGTTTTCTTACTGATCAAAAGCTTCTCGAAAGTGAAATAAGCGAATGTTCTGGTTTGGTTGTTTCCTCTAAAAACGATGACTTGATGTGGGTTCACAATGATAGTGGCGACGAAGGAAGGGTATTTCTGATTGATAACAAAACCAAAATCATAGCTAAATATTTATTTAAAAAAGAAGTGATAGACTGTGAAGATATCGCTTTATACACACCACAATCAGGTAGAGCACAAATTTTTGTAGGCGATATTGGCGATAATAATGCCCAAAGAAATTACATCAGCATTTATAAATTTGACGAACCCAGTCTATCAGTTAAAAGTTCGACGGAATTAAGTGTTAAAAACGTTACCGAATTAAAATTTAAATATCCAGATGGCGCCCGAGATGCAGAATGCTTGATGATAGACGAAAAGGATCAAGAGATTTACATTGTCTCTAAGAGAGAAGATTCAGTAGCTGTATATTCAGCGCCATTAAATAGCCAGCCAAATAAAATCATCACTTTAAAAAAGAGAATAAAATTGTTCTTCCCAGGTGAAAAAGGTTCAAAGGGAATTACTGCTGGTGATATTTCCAGAGACGGAAAAGAAGTGATTATAAAATCTTACATCAATGTTTTTTACTGGGATAGACAACCAAACGAGACCATCCCGCAATGTTTAAAACGAGCTTTTATAGGCTTACCTTATAATCCAGAAAAGCAAGGAGAAGCTATAGGATTTTTAAAGGATGGGAGAAGCTATTATACCATTAGCGAGGGCAAACCGCGAGTTAGCTTTAAAAAGATTTAAATTAATCATTAAGCAAGTTTAATATTTTATATCATCACCTTCTTCATCTGGAAGGACAAAATCATCACCAAATTCTTCATTAACATCAGGTATCCAATTTTATTTGTTAGTGGCTTCATGTGTGTTTTCGGTTTTCTTGTTAACGATTTTTCCATCCTCGTTGGTGATTTTTTCATTGTCAGTATTATTTTTTAAATCTTTTGGGTCTTGTTGGTTTTTCATGATATTTTTTTCATTGTATTTTACAAAAAGCTTTCCAAAAAAGATTGATGGACTAAGGTTTATAATTCTTTATCAACTCATAATAAAAGCTAATGCCCTTTTTATATTCTGAAATTTTGATTCGCTCATTTACTCCATGAAAACCTTCAGGATCGGTAAATGGACTAAAGCGAAATATTTGAGAAGTGATGTTTCCAAAATATCTTGCATCGGTAGCACCTAAAACTAAATATGGTGCAACAATAATATTTTGATGAAAAGCAGAAATGGTTTTTTGGATATATTTAAAAGTGGGGTCATCAACATTTGCTACTTGTTTAGGTTCATTTCCTTTTCCTATTGGAGTAATTTTTATAGAATCGTTATTAATTACTTTTTTTACATGATCAATCACATCTTGTCTGCTCACTCCTGGTTGCGTTCTAAAATTAACAGTAACTTGTGCTTCGCCAGGAATTAGATTCTCCTTAATGCCTGCATTAAAAATAGTTGTAGCAGTTGTTGTTCTAATAGTTGCGTTACCAGCAGCTGATTTTGCATAATTACTGATAATCATAGGTTTAAATAGACCTTGATTTGCCATGGCCATTTTGCTTATAAATGGCATCTCCGGTCCAATATAACTCAAAAAGCTTTTTACTATGGGGGTAATTTCTGGTTTAAACTGATTTTCCTTTAATTTTACCACTGCTTTAGCCATCTCATCAATTGCAGTATGCTCTTCTGGCATGGACGAGTGTCCTCCCGGAATATTGATTTTTAATTCTAATGTTTGATACCCTTTTTCTGCAATACCTACAACGGCAGCAGTTTTGTTTAATCCGGGAACTTTGTATTCAGTAATAATTCCTCCCTCATCCAAAACAAAAGCGGGGGATATTTTTCTATCGGCAAAAAGTTGTGCCATCACTTTTGCACCCTTAAAACCAGATATTTCCTCATCGTGTCCAAATACAAAATAAATATCTGCTTCGGGTATAAAGCTTTGCTTTAACAGTAACTCGGCACTTTCTAAAATGGATATTAAACTGCCTTTATCATCTATAGCTCCCCGTCCATAAATAAAGTCATTTTTTATCTGACCTGAAAACGGCTTAGCATCCCATTTATTTAATGTTGCTTTTTCAATGGGAACTACATCTTGGTGGGCCATTAAAATAATAGGCTTGGCTGTCGCCGATTTTCCTTTCCAATGTAGAATCAAACTAAAATTGTTCACCTTCTCTAAAGTCATTTTAGAAAAAACCAAAGGATAAGTTTGCATCAGAAATTGCTGAAAGCCTTTGAACTGACTACTATCCATTTGCTTAGGATCATCGTAAGAAATAGTTTCGAACTGTATCGCTTTTTGTAGATGAACAACACAGGAATCGCCTAATTTTAACAAAGGCACCTGTGCTTCTTTCATTTGTTTACTCTTAAAAGTAAACGTTTTGAAAAGCACAAAAGCAATCAAAATGATGATAATTATTCCAACATATTTTAGAATTTTTTTCATAATGCTATCTAAATAAAGTTCTGATACCCATTAATCGTTTTTGATAATGAGAATTCATTTTGGTAATAACTACCCCTTTAAATTTACCTGAAGTTGCGTGAATAAATGACACAGGCTCGCCAACTTCAGATGTTATAATACCTACATGTCCTACAGATATTTTTTTGATATCTGTAATTGAGAAAAGTATAATATCCCCTGGTCCAGCAGCTGAAATAGCAATAGGCTCCCCAACTTTAGAAAATTCACCACTAAAGCGTGGGACTTCAATTCCAAAATGCTGAAAAACATAATTCACAAAGCCTGAGTTATCGAATCCTTTCTCAGGATCTTGTGATCCATATAAATAAGGAGATCCTTCTAAAGTTATGGCATAAGCGACCAAGGCTTCTGGAGAACTTAAAACTTTATTTTTGTTTAATGTATCTGTTGAGATTATGGTATTTGATACAGTGTCTTGTGTTGTCTTGTTACTGTCTTTTGCTAAAACAATATATCGCTGGGCGGTATCTAAAATACTTTGATTGGCCTCTATGACATTCGAACGATTATGAAATCTTTTGCATGAACTGAGTATTAATGATGAAATACTTAATACGATTGAAATTTTACAAAAGATGCTTTTCATTTCATGAGTTTATTTTCCTTATTCATCTAAATTACAAATCATCGTTCATTTTAGCTTCATGAAATCGTTAAATATATGAAGCACCCTTAATTAAATTTTTATCTTTGCCCATGCAAGAGAAAATTCTGATCCTAGATTTCGGTTCCCAATATACCCAACTTATCGCTAGAAGAGTTCGCGAATTGAATGTTTATTGTGAGATACATCCGTTTAATAAAATTCCTGAAATTGATGGATATACAAAAGGAATAATCCTTTCAGGTAGTCCTTCGTCAGTTCGTCAGGCTGATGCGCCACAAATAGATTTTAGTCAATTTCACGGTAAATTACCTTTATTGGGTGTTTGCTATGGTGCACAATATATTGCTCAACATTCAGGGGGATTAGTTACTCCGTCTGAAATTAGAGAATATGGAAGAGCAAATTTAGAATACATCCATAGCAATAACACTTTAATGCAGCATTTGCCTTTACGATCTCAGGTTTGGATGTCTCATGGCGATACCATCAAAGAAATTCCAGAAGAATTTGAAATTATAGCAAGTACGGATACCGTAAAGGTAGCTGCTTATCAAATTAAGGGAACCCAAACTTATGGCATTCAATTTCATCCGGAGGTGACACACTCAACAGATGGAAAACAATTATTGCAAAACTTCTTAATTGATATTTGTGGATGTTCACAAGATTGGACACCATTTGCTTTCGCAGATGATACCATTAAAGATTTAAAAGAGCAATTGCAGGATGATAAGATAGTTTTGGGCTTGTCAGGTGGGGTTGATTCTTCTGTTGCGGCATTGATACTACATCAGGCAGTTGGAAAAAACTTGCATTGTATTTTTGTTGACAACGGTCTATTAAGAAAAAATGAGTTTGAATCGGTTTTAGATTCTTATAAAACACTGGGTTTAAACGTTAAAGGGGTTGATGCTAAGCAAAGATTCTATGACGCGTTAAAAGGATTATCAGATCCAGAATTGAAAAGAAAAGCAATTGGCAGGGTTTTTATAGAAGTATTTGATGATGAAGCTCATCAGATTAATGATGTAAAATGGCTGGCGCAAGGAACAATCTATCCGGATGTGATAGAATCAGTTTCGGTAAACGGAGGTCCGTCTGCAACTATTAAATCACACCATAACGTTGGCGGTTTACCTGACTTTATGAAGTTAAAAATTGTTGAGCCATTAAAATCCTTATTTAAGGATGAAGTACGTAGGGTTGGAAAGGCTTTAGGTTTACCAGATGATATTTTAGGTCGTCACCCATTTCCCGGTCCTGGCTTAGCAATTAGAATTTTAGGAGATATTACTCCTGAAAAAGTGGGTATATTACAAGAGGCAGATCATATCTATATCAAGAATTTAAAAGATTCTGGGTGGTATGATAAAGTTTGGCAGGCAGGAGCAATTTATTTGCCTGTTCAATCTGTTGGCGTAATGGGCGATGAACGTACGTACGAAAACGTAGTCGCTTTAAGAGCTGTGGAATCAGTAGATGGAATGACTGCAGATTGGAGTCATTTACCTTATGATTTGTTGGCTAAAATATCTAATGAGATCATCAATAATATAAAAGGAGTTAACCGAGTAGTGTATGATATCAGTTCTAAACCGCCTGCAACGATTGAGTGGGAATAAAATAATAGGAATTTTTTTGTTAGGGGTGTTTTTAAGTGCTTGTTCGCCTAAAACTGCTCCAACAAAAAAAGGGCCAACGCCAGCACCGGATAAACAGAAAGAAGAACCAGTAATTAAGGAATTAGAACCTTCTGAGAAAACAAAATCCCCAGAAGAAATGATTATTTCTTTGATTTTGCCATTTGATTTAGGTGCTGTAAATTATCAAAATGCCAATCTTAGTGATATGAAAAAATCAGAGATTGCAATTGACTTTTACCAGGGGTTTAAAATGGGAGTGGATTCTGTGGCTCATCAAAATGCAAAAGTAAATTATAAGCTTCAGGTTTTTGATTCTAAGGATGATCCAACTCAGTTGGCAAATTTAGCCGCAAAAGGGGCAATTAAAGCCTCTAATTTAGTAGTCGGTCCGGTTTTTCCTAATGGAATTAAAACTTTTTCTATTTATAGTAGGAATTTAAAAATTCCAATGGTATCGCCTCTAGCAGCATCAGATCCTGATTTATTCCAAAATCCATATTTAGTAAGTATTAACAATTCTTTAGATCAACATGCTTTTAAAGCAGCATCTTTTATAAAGCAAAAGTTAAAACCAAAGAAAGTAGTTTTGATTAGAAGTGGTCAGGCTGATGAGTATAAATATGCCGTACCATTTAAAAAAGGAATGGATAGTTTAGCTAAGGGAATTCCAGTAAGCGAAATCGGAATCAAAGCTGTTGGAATGGCTAACGTATTTAAATATTTAAGTCCTACGGGCTCTAACGTGGTGGTGTTACCAGCAACAGATCGTTTATTTTTAGCAGATATTTTTAAAGAGTTAATTAAGCTAAGTGAAACTTATCAAATCACTGTAGTTGGGCACCCGGGTTGGGAGCGAGCTTCGTTTTTAGACTATGGTATCATGGAGCGATTAAATGCATACACAACTTCTTCTTATCAGGTGAATTATAAGTATGGGAGAGGTGCTGTTTTTATCAAGAATTATAGATCTAAATTTCAGTTAGAGCCTAGCGAATATGCAGTTAAAGGTTTTGATATTGGCTACTATTTTGCATCATTGATGAATGAAAAAGGAAAAGATTTTATGAGTTTAGTTGAAAAGCAGAATTATGATGGGATCCATAATGACTTTGCTTTTGTAAAAGATTCCAAAACAGGATATTATAACAGCAGTTTAATGGTAATGAAGTTCGAATCGGGTCAATTAAAAAAGGTAAATTAAGATGAAGGCAATTCATCAACTTAGCACCTTCCAAAATATTTTAGCGCAATATAATTTAGATCAACCTCTTCATCGGTTTTTAGCGCTGCATTACAGACAAAATAAGCAAATGGGATCTAAAGATCGCCGAATTGCCAGTCGATTGATGTACAATCATTTTAGATTAGGAAATATCTTAAAGCAAGAAACACAAGAAAATAGGTTAGTAATTGCTGAGTTTCTATGTAACGAACAACCAAACTCTTTTTTGAATCATTTTAAATGCGAATGGGATGAATTGGTTCATCTTTCAATAGAGGAAAAGCTAAAACTTGTTAAGCAACAATACCCTGATTTCTTTTTAGCTGACGTTTTTCCATTTGCCGATCACCTTTCAGAAGGGATAGAAACACCAACTTTTTTTAAATCTCATTTTATTCAGCCTGATTTGTTCATCCGAGTAAAGCGAGGACAAGAAAAGCGTATTGTAAAATTATTGAGTGAAGCTGAAACTCGGTTCACTCAAGTTAATGAACAGACTTTTGCATTACCCAACGGCACAAAATTAGATCAAATTATTTTAGATAAAAGCATTTACGAGGTTCAGGACATGTCTTCGCAAAAGGCAGGCAAGTTTTTTAAACCTCAGAAATGGGATAAATGGTGGGACTGCTGTGCTGCATCTGGTGGTAAATCTTTATTATTATATGACGAGCAGCCTGATATTAAATTGTTAGTTTCGGATAATAGGGAATCAATTTTGGATAACCTTCAAGAACGTTTTGCCTTAGCAGGAATTAGAGGGTATCAGCGTAAACTATTTGATTTGACCGAGAATCAGGATCTGTTTTTACATGATTACGAGTTTGATGGAATTATTTTGGATGCTCCTTGTAGCGGTTCAGGTACTTGGGGGCGCACTCCCGAAATGATGAGTCAATTTGCAACGCATAAAATTAAATTCTATTCAGATCTACAAAGGAAGATCGCCATAAATGTGGTGAAATATCTAAAACCTGGAAAGCCATTAATTTATATCACTTGTTCTGTTTTTAAAGAAGAAAACGAAGACCAAGCTCAATGGCTTTGCAAAAATTTTAATCTAGAAGTTGAAGAGCAAACGCTCATAAAAGGTTATCAAGCTAAAGGAGATACCATGTTTGTAGCGAGGTTGATAAAGAAGGCTTAATACTTGTGTTTAAAATCACAATCCTGTATTATTTCTAAACAATTTAATCGCGATGGCTAAAAGAATAATCCCAAAGGCTTTCCTTAAGATGTGTAATCCTGTTGGTCCAAAAAGCTTTTCGATGTGTAAAGAATTTTTAAGTACAATGTAAACAAAAATCATATTTATTATAATTCCTACTACAATATTTGGTGTTGCATATTCTGCTTTTAGAGACAATAAAGTCGTCATAGTACCCGCTCCCGCAATCAACGGGAAGGCTAAAGGAACAATAGAAACTGCTTCTGGTATTTCTTCTTTAAAAAAATTAATGCCTAAAACCATTTCCATAGCGATGATGAAAATCACGATAGATCCTGCAATGGCAAAAGAAGAAATATCTAAGCCTATGATATTTAATAATCCTTCTCCCAAGAATAGAAAAACGATCATCAATAATAAAGAAACAGTAGTGGCCTTTTCTGATTGGATATGCCCTGCTTTTTGTCTCAATTGAATAATCACAGGGATAGATCCTAGAATATCAATAATGGCAAACAAAATCATGCTCACGGACAGAATCTCTTTAAGATTGAAATAATTTTTCATGAATTTGAATTTAACTTGATCAAATGTAAAGCAATTTATAAAATAATCGAATTTGCAATATAAAAGAATAGCAGGTTGTGAAAACAAAAAAGGTCCGGTGAAATTCCCGAACCTTTTTAAAATTTATTCTTCTATTTTTGGTGCTGGTGGATCTTTAGGATCAACAAGTATACCTTTTTGTAATAGAGAATGTTTTTTGCTGTATCCGAAATAGATAACGAAACCAATAGCTAACCAAACAATTAAACGTAACCAGTTAATCCATCCTAGACCAAAAATCATGGCGCCACATACTAAAATTCCTAAGATTGGAACAAAAGGAACCCAAGGAGTTTTGAACTGACGAGGCAATTCTGGATTAGTTCTTCTTAATATAATCACCGCAGCACAAACCAGCATAAAGGCGAATAATGTACCTATACTGGTCATATCACCTACAATATCGCCTGGTACAAAAGCCGCAAATAAACCAACTAGGACTAAAATTAATAAGTTAGCTTTATAAGGAGTCTTGAATTTAGGATGTAAGTCACTAAACATTTTAGGCATTAAACCATCAGCACTCATGGCGTAGAATACTCTAGACTGACCCAGTAACATCACCAAAATAACGGATGAAAATCCAAATAAGATAGCTACTGTTACATACTGTGCTAGCCATGCATACCCTATCATGTATTTATTGATTGCAAAAGCTACGGATGCTTCTCTTCCAGTAGTTCTAAAATCTTCTACAGTTGCAACACCGGTTAATACATGAGAAAAAAGAACATATAAAATGGTACATATTACTAATGAACCTAGGATGCCAATTGGCATATCTCTTTTTGGATTTATTGCTTCCTGTGCAGTTGTACTCACTGCATCAAAACCAATGAAGGCAAAGAATACCACACCTGCAGCACCTAAAATACCCATAATACCTCCGTAATCATAAGTAATTCCTTGATGATCTGTATAAGTAGTTGCTTCAGGAATATACGGAGTATGGTTAACTGGATTTATAAATTGCCATCCAATAACGATAATTAATATTACGATAGAAACTTTTACAATAACTATAATTCCATTTACCAATGCTGATTCTTGGGTGCCCTTAATTAAAAGTAATGTTAAAACTGAAACTATAAAAAGTGCAGGTAAATTTATAACGCCATGTTGGGTGCCATCTAAACTTTGCTGAAATGGAGAGTGACACCATTCATAAGGAATGGGAGATACGCGTATCACTTCTACCAGCAGATTATTGAGGTATTCACTCCAAGCAATACCTACTGTTGCGGCACCAACTGCATACTCTAAAATTAAATCCCAACCAATAATCCAGGCCACCAACTCACCCATTGTTGCATAGCTATAAGTGTAAGCACTACCCGCAATTGGGATTGAAGATGAAAGTTCAGCGTAGCAAAGACCTGCTAATGCACAACCTATGGACGCAATAATAAAACCAATAGTTACAGATGGACCAGCATGCTGTGCCGCAGCGGCAGCAGTTCTAACAAACAGTCCGGCACCTATAATTGCACCAACACCTAAAGCTATTAATGAACTTGCGGTTAAGGTTCTTTTTAAGGTTTTTTCAGATTCGGCGGCGTCTGCCAGTAATTGGCTAATCGATTTTTTTACAAATAGACTCATTTAAGAAGTGTCGTTTAGTTAGGATAAAACAAATATTGTGTGTAATAAAAAATCTAAAATACTGTAAAATGTGAAACATTCTACATTTTTTTTAAGAGGGAATATTTTTGTTACGTAATTTCAAATATAGATATTATAGAAACAAAATGAAGTAATGAACTTGGTTATTAAGCATTAAATGAATATATTCTGCCTTTTCACCATTTTATAATCTATATGAAATCAAAATTATTACGAAGCATTTTATTATTAACAGCAGTTTTAGCATCCAATAATTTGTTTGCTGCGGAAGGAATCGATGAAAAGATTAATAAAGGTTTTGCGCCTATAGCAGACGCTTGGGAGTCTCTTGTTTTTACTGCTATTCCAGTAACAGATACGCTTAGTATTCCAATTGTGTTAATCATATTAATTGGAGGAGCACTTTTTTTTACATTTTATTTCTCCTTTGTAAATATTCGCAAATTTCCGATGGCTATTAAAGTTGTTCAGGGTAAATATGATTTTGTTGAAGGAAATGGACCCAATAAATCACACCCTGATGACGAGGCCATTTTGCCGTCTTCTGACGATGAAAGAAGAGATGGAGAAGTAAGTCATTTTCAAGCATTAACCGCAGCTGTTTCGGGCACGGTAGGACTTGGAAATATTGCTGGTGTAGCTGTAGCAATTGCAGTTGGCGGTCCAGGAGCAACATTCTGGATGATTTTAGCCGGTTTATTAGGCATGTCTTCAAAATTTGTGGAATGTACCTTAGGCGTGAAGTATAGAGATGTCGACAAAGACGGAACTATTCATGGTGGGCCAATGTATTACCTTAAAAAAGGATTAGCAGAGTTAAAAATGGGCCCGTTAGGTAAAACTCTGGCAATCGTTTTTGCTATTCTTTGTGTGGGTGCTTCATTTGGTGGTGGTAATGCATTTCAATCTAACCAAGCCGTGGCTCAAATAACTTCAACTTTTGGTTTAGATGGGGGATTTGTAAAAACATTGTTAGGATTAGCAATTGCTGCAATTGTAGCCATCGTAATTTTGGGAGGTATTAAAAGGATTGCCGTATGGACGGAGCGTATTGTACCGTTTATGGCTGGCTTGTATGTTTTAGCTTGTCTGATTATTATTTTTGCGCATATTAATTATGTTGGTCATGCTTTCGGTTTAATTTTTTCAGAAGCATTTTCACCATCAGCAGGAATGGGTGGGTTTTTAGGCGTATTAATCACAGGTTTTAGAAGAGCCGCATTTTCTAATGAAGCCGGGGTAGGCTCTGCATCTATTGCACACTCTGCAGTAAGAACTCGTTATCCTGCCAGTGAAGGTGTTGTATCTTTATTAGAACCATTCATAGATACCGTAGTGATTTGTACCATGACAGCCTTAGTTATTATTTTTTATAACATGGATGGCTTGTTTGATTACGGAATGACTGATGCTGCTGGAAATGTCACCATTAAAGCTACTGGTATTGCAGCAGGAGGTGTTGATTTAACAACATTAGCGTTTGATGCGGTAATTCCACATTTCTCTTATGTGCTTACTGTTGCCATTGTTTTGTTTGCCTTTTCTACGATGTTATCTTGGTCATATTATGGCTTACAGGCTTGGAAATATTTATTTGGACGATCAAAAACATCTGATATTACTTATAAAATTATATTTCTGATTTTCGTAGTAATTGGAGCTGCAGCCACCTTAGATTCGGTAGTTAAGTTTTCTGATGCCATGATTTTGGCTATGGTTTTCCCAAATATGATTGGGCTCATTATCCTCTCTCCTAAAGTAAAAGAAGAAATGAAGAAATATATGAAAGCTATTAAAGCAAAGTTTAATTAAACTTTAAGTTGGTAAGAATTTAAAATCCAGATTTTTTTGTCTGGATTTTTTTATTTCGTCAAGTTTAAATGATTCATCATGGAAAGCATGCCTTCAAAAGCAGGCAACAATGTTGCTTTTAAATAGATTTTATCTTTAGAATAAGGATGATTAAAACTTAATTCAAAAGCATGTAGCATCATGGTATCCATAACAAACTCATCTTTAAAATATCTATTTTGTTTGTTACATCCATGAGGCCGATCGCCAATGATTGGATGCATTACGTGTGCCAAATGCTTTCTAATTTGATGCATTCTACCCGTTTGTGGATGTGCTTCTACCAACGAATATCTTGATGTGGGATATTTCCCAATTTCAAATGGCACTTCAAAATGTTTTAATAGTTTCACCTTCGTACAAGCCTCTTGTATAGCTCCATTTTCTTTTTTTAAAGGATAATCAATCTTTATTTCATCCGGGAAGTAACCGCGAACGATTGCTAAGTATTTTTTTTGCATTTGGTTTTCTCTGAATAAACCTTGCAGCATTTTATTGGTTTCTTGGTCAAGTGCAAATAAAAGTACACCTCCAGTTTTACGATCTAAACGATGCGCAGGCCAAACATTTTTCCCTATTTGATCTCTTAAGAGCTGCAATGCAAATTCCTCCGCATCACGAGCGATGGAAGATTGATGAACTAACAAACCATGTGGCTTATTTATAGCCACGATATAATCATCCTGATAAAGAATCTCTAACATTTATTATACTAAATACTTTGGGTGGAATGCCAAAAGCTTAATTATTTTCAACAAAGATAATTAAGTCTTTTGCTTCTTCTTTTTTGCAGCTGGAAAAAGAATATTATTTAGAATTAGTCGATAACCGGGAGAATTTGGGTAAAGAGTTAAATCAGTAGGAGGATCACCCACTAAATGCTGGTAATCTTCAGGGTCGTGACCGCCGTAAAAAGTCCATTGTCCTTTTCCAAACTCGCCATGGATATACCTAGCTTCACCAGCCGATTTAAGCTCGCCCATGACTAGAACATCAGGTTTTAATAATGATTCTTTAAAAGCGGTGGTTTGTCCCATAAAGCCTTTGACTACTTTTTCATGATTTTGAGTAAGCATAGTTGGCACAACATCCCATTTTGCAGAGAAATCAAAAAGTGTAAAATAATCATGCGCCTGATCAACGCGGCGATTATTAGTCACATCAATATCAGAAAACTCATAATTCATTGGGTTTAAATCGAGCTTGAAATTTTGAAAAGCAAATGTTTGGGTAAAATCTAATTTAGATTGCGCATTGGGAGTTACGCCGTCTCCATCGAACATGTTTTCACAAATATCAATTCCCGCGGAAGCGAGTGCAATATCATAACTATCAGTGCCAGAGCACATCGCAAAAAGGAAACCTCCACCACCACAGAAATCTCTTATTTTCTCGGCAACAGCTAGTTTCATTTGAGAAACTTTCTTAAATCCTAGCTTTTTAGCTGTAAATTCTTGATATTTCACATCATCTTGATACCATGCTGCATTTCTATAATTTGCCCAAAACCTACCGTATTGGCCAGTAAAATCTTCATGATGTAAGTGAAGCCAATCATATTCAGGTAATTTACCTCCAACCACTTCTTCATCATAAATCACATCATAAGGAATTTCTGCATAGGTAAGTACCATCGTAACGGCGTCATCCCAAGGAAGTTTACTTTTAGGCGAGTAAACTGCAATTTTAGGCGCTTTTTCTAACTTTACCAAGTCCATATTCACCTCAGGATTATTGATTTCGGTTAAAATGGCATTCACTTTAGCATCAGCTAATACATCATAGCTGACACCTCTAATTTTTAACTCATTTTCTAAAGTACTATTATAAGCAATCAAAAAACTACCTCCTTTATAATTCAATAACCAATCTACTTCTAAACCCTTTTTAAGTACCCAAAAAGCTACTCCGTAAGCTTTTAAATGATTACGCTGCTGCTCATCCATGTTGATTAAAATAGACGAAGCAAAGCTTTTTGATATCAAAGAAAATAGAATAAATAATAGTAGGATTCGTTTCATTTTTTTAAAAATACGGATAAAGCACTAAAACGTTCCCTTAGCCTGAAAATTTTATTAATTTTGCCCTTTCTATAAATTAAAAATCAAATGAGTAAAGCAATAATAAAAACTGCGAAAGGTGACATGACCGTTGAATTTTACGAGAAAGACGCACCAAAAGCGGTAGCTAACTTTAAAAAATTAGCAAAAGAAGGATTTTATAATGGAATAGCTTTTCATCGTGTTATCCCAAATTTCATGGTTCAAGGTGGTTGTCCTTTTTCAAAGGATGAGGCTACTGCTCACAAAGCAGGTTCAGGCGGGCCAGGTTATCATATTGATTGCGAGTTAACAGGTGAAAATCAATACCATGATAGAGGTGTATTATCAATGGCACATGCTGGAAGAAATACCGGAGGATCACAATTCTTTATTTGTCACAGCAGAGCGAACACAGCACATTTAGATAGAAACCACACTTGCTTTGGTAAAGTGGTTGAAAATGTTGATGTTGTAGATGATATTAGACAAGGAGATAAGATTTTATCTATCGAGGTAATCGAAGATTAATCTGCTAGTATAAAATTTAAAAACTAACATATGAATTTAGAAGGCTTAGTAGCTGTTTCCGGTAAGCCGGGATTGTATAAATTAATTGGGCAAAATAAAACGGGTTTCATTTTAGAAAGTTTAGATGAGCAAAAATCTAAAACTATCGTGAATATGTCTACTGCTAAATTAGCATCACTTGAAGACATTACTGTTTATGGTGAAGATGAAGATTTAAGGTTGAAAGATATTTTTGAAAAGATGAAAACTGCTGTAAAAGTTCCGGAAGCTAAGGCTGATGGAAAGGAGTTAAGAAAATTCTTTTTTGAGGTAGCTGCAGAACATGATGAGGCTCGAGTTTATTCTTCAGATATTAAAAAAATCGTAAACTGGTTCCATATTATAAAAGATTTACCCTTATTCTCTGAAGCTGAAAAAGTTGAAGAAGAAGGAAAAACCGAAGTAAAAGAAAAACCAAAAGCAATTAAAAATCCTGCGAAAGCAGCTAAGCCTAGAAGTGATAAAGCGGCAAACACCAAAAGTGTAGCGGTTAAAAAAACTGGAGGAAGTAAAAATCCATAAAATTTAACTAAAAACAAAAAAGGTGATATGAAAATATCGCCTTTTTTGTTTTTAAGAATTTATCTAAAATATTCTATCAGCATAAAAAACAAACTGACGGCGATGATTAATATCCAGAAAATCCTTTTTTCTCGATTAGCATTCTCGCCTCTGAATCTGTAATTTCTTTTTTTACCTATAAAACTCATCTAATTAAAGTTACGCTATTCTTTTTAAATATTTTATTTCCGGTAAGATCAACGGCACTGATGATAAAATAATAAACCCCAACGGGCATTGTTTTTCCTTTATAAGTTCCGTCCCAACTATCAATAATTCTATCGGAAGAAAAAACAATTGATCCATATCTATTAAAAATATCAATATGATAAGTTTTAAGATTGGCAATCAGCACATTAAACTGGTCATTATTTCCATCTCCATTAGGAGTAAATGCATTCGGGACTAAAACATGACCTTCTTCTAATATTTTTAAAACAGGAAGCGTAAGAGTGTCTGCACATTGTTGATTATAGGATACTAAGCTAATGAGATATCTGCCAGATTTTGTATAAGTATGTGAAGGGCTCACAGCTGTACTGGTTTCTCCATCTCCAAAATTCCATAGATAACCAGTTGCATTTTTACTCGAGTTTACAAAGTTAAATTGAATTGGGGCACTATACAATTGATCTGGTGTAGGATCAATTTCGAAATTTGCAATAGGTTTTTTTAGAACTTTGATTTCAATAGTATTTGCCGATCCTGAACATGGTTCTTCAGTATATTTTAAAGTATAAATTCCGGACAGAGAATCAGTGGTTAAAGGAACGACTAATTCACCGCTGGTAGTGATTTCCTTTCCGGTTGGTAACGTCCAAACTGCTTCAGAACCTTCTGGTTGATTTGTTGGAGTAATGACTAAAGTATCTCCAACACAATATGTTTTAGAAATATCAGCTAATTTAGGAACGGGTAGCGGTCCAATATCTTTAAAAAAATAAGATCGGTAAGTGGTACAACCTAAAGGGCTGGTGATCTGTAAGGTAACTGTTCGCTCTCCTGGACCGTTATATTTCACATATACAGGTCCGGCAGTAGTACTTGTTCGGTTGACTGCTCCTTCACCAAAATCCCATTTAAATGTATAACCTGGTCTAATCTCATCTGGAATATAAGTGGAGCTAAAATCTGTATCGCAAAATTTATTTTGAGTCTGAAAACTGGGTGCTGGACCTAAAAAATCTACAGTACTGGTGGTAAAATCTAATCTAAAACCGTTATCAGTACTTGTAAAATTATTGATTAACAAAGCATATAAGTGACCTTGTTTAGCATCGACGTATCTTACAAAACCATCCTGACCTACGCCACAGCCAGCATTCTCATTAAAATCAGTTGATGATAAATTTAAGCCTGTTAAATAATA
>JACMOI010000041.1 GCA_014378105.1 Pseudopedobacter sp. | reverse complement strand
TTCCTTTAACAATTCAGCGTCAGAGGCTAAATATAATTCGCCAGAAAGCATTTTTTCTTTTTCGGATTTCATTTTTTGAAGATAGCATAGAAGTTTTGAAGTTAAAAGAATTTTCGATCATCTCAATCCTCTCTTAAGGGTATGAAGATAATTAGTTTTTCTCCCTCTCTTTGAGGAGAGGATGGGTGAGGTGAAATTTCGACTATTAAGCAATGAACTAAGTTAAATAAACCTGATTGAACGGAAAACCCGTCCCGATAGCTATCGGGATACGAGCGGATTTGGAGGTAAAGCAGGACTATCGTAACCAATGAAATGTTGCTTTTGCTTTTCTAAAAAATAATGGATTTAAAATGACACGCTTTTGCTGCATAAAACTAAATTTGCCAACAAAGATGAAACGATGATTCAATTCGAGAGATTTACATTAGCTAATGGTTTACGCGTATTGGTGCATGAGGATGACACCACACCAATGGCAGTTTTAAATATTTTATACGATGTAGGAGCGAGAGACGAAAACCCAGAACAAACTGGCTTTGCGCATCTTTTTGAGCATTTAATGTTTGGTGGATCAGTCAATATTCCATCCTACGATGAGCCTTTACAACGTGTTGGTGGTGAAAATAATGCCTTCACCAGTAACGACATGACCAACTATTACATCACTTTACCAGCTGCAAATTTAGAAACGGCTTTCTGGTTAGAAAGTGATCGTATGTTGAGTCTGGCTTTCTCTGAAAAGAGCCTAGAAGTACAACGAAATGTGGTTTGTGAGGAGTTTAAACAACGTTATTTGAATCAGCCTTACGGCGATGTCTGGTTGAAATTACGCCCCTTGGTTTATAAAAAACATCCCTACCAATGGGCAACTATTGGAAAAGAACTTTCGCATATAGAGCATGCTAAAATAGAAGATGTGAAGGCCTTTTTCAAAAAGCATTATAATCCGCAAAATGCGATTATGGTTGTTGGCGGAGCAGTGAAGTTAGATGAAGTGAAGAAGTTAGCAGAAAAGTGGTTTGGTCCAATTGAGGCAGGCGAAAAATATGTAAGAAACCTTCCAACTGAACCTGAGCAGAAAAAAGCAATAGTTGAAACTATAAAAGCCGATGTCCCTTTAAACGCTATTTACAAGGTATTTAAAATGCCAGGTAAGATGGAGGAAGGATATCCTGCGGTTGATCTAATTTCCGATATCTTATCACAAGGAAAATCTTCGCGTTTATACCAAAATTTGGTGCAGCAAAATCCAGTTTTCTCTGATATCAAAGCTTACAATTATGGAAGTATTGATACTGGAATGTTTGTGTTGGAAGGAAAACCGTTACCAGGTGTAGCTATGGCTTATGCCGATGAAATGATTTGGAAAGAGTTAGATGCTTTGAAAAATGAATTGATTTTTGAAGATGAGTTGACCAAAGTGAAAAACAAATACGAATCGGTAAAGGAGTTTGATGAGATGAGCTTATTAGATAAAGCCATGAATTTAGCCTTTTACGAACTTTTTGGCGATGCTAATCTGGCGAATACAGACATCGAAAATTATAGGAAAGTTAATGCTGTAGAAATCCAGAAAATGGCCAACCAACTATTCACTCAAGAGAAAGCAACTACCTTATTTTATTTAGCAAATTAACATGATAGACAGACAACAAGCTCCTGATTTTAAGCAGATTGAAGACATTACTTTTATTAAAGCTAAAAAGCATATACTGAATAATGGAATACCTGTATTTGAAATTAATGCAGGCGAGCAGGAATTGGTAAGGATTGAATTTATTTTTCAAAATAGCGCTTGGTCAATAGATAAACCCATTATGCCAAGCGTCACCAATGGGATGTTAACGGAAGGAACACATTCTCTTTCTTCTGCTCAAATTGCGGCTAAAATAGATTATTATGGCGCTTTCTTTCAGCCAGACTTTAGTAGTGATCATTCTTCATTAAGTTTGTATTCTTTAAATAAGTATGTAGGCGACACGCTTCCTATTATTAAAGAAATGCTGACTGGTTCAATATTTCCTGATAAGGAACTAGAAACCTTATTACGTAATCAAAAACAAAGATTAAAGGTAGGTTTAGAAAAGAATGATGTCCTTGCTCGTAGAGCCTTTTTATCTGCTTTGTTTGGTGATAGTTTATATGGTTACGCCAATCAGATAGAGGATTATGACAAAGTAAAAAGAGATAATTTAATGGCTTATTATCAACAAGTTTATCATCCTGCGAACTGTACCATTGTCGTTTCGGGTAAAATCACACAAAATATTCTAAAAAGTATATCAGATTTATTCGGTAATTGGCATAATGAACAAAGCGTGACTTCTTTTGCAGTTGATTTTACCAGCTCATTAGAAAAACTTCATTATATCGAAAAAGAAGATGCCTTACAATCTGCTATCAGAATAGGCATGCCGAATATCAATAAAACTCATCCTGATTTTATCCAACTTCAAATCTTAAATACCGTTTTTGGTGGTTATTTCGGTAGTCGTTTAATGAATAATATTAGGGAAGACAAAGGTTATACCTATGGAATAGGCTCAGGAATGGGTAGTTTACAAAAGGCAGGTTATTTCTTTATTGCTTCCGAAGTAGGAGCTGATGTTTGTAAAGCAACTTTGACCGAGATTGAAAAGGAAATCAATATTTTGAAAACTGATTTAATTCCTGAAGAGGAATTAGCATTGGTTAAAAATTATTTGATGGGAAGTTTACTAGGCAGTTTAGAAAATGCTTTTTCTCATGCCGATAAATTCAAGAGTTTGTATTTTTATGGCTTAGATTACGACTATTACGATCGATAT
>JACMOI010000181.1 GCA_014378105.1 Pseudopedobacter sp. | reverse complement strand
GCTTAGTGTGTATCAAACTGTTAATTTTTGCTGGAGTGGCTCTATAAATTTTTAAAGCGCTATTCTCATCACCGTTTTTTTGCTGTGCTAAACTTTGTAAGCTTACAAAGCCAAGTGCAATTAAAAGGATTTTAGAACTTGGAATAATTCTCATGTTTATTGATTTATGATTTTTATTGTTTGTAAATAAGACCGCTTTTCATGACAAAGGTTACATTCTGTAGAATAGTAATATTTTTAGTTGGGTCACCGTCAACAGCTATAATGTCTGCTGTTTTGCCCTTTTCTATACTTCCAGCAATATTTGTAATTCCTAATAAATCTGCTGAGCTTTTAGTTGCTGATTGGATGGCTTCCATTGGAGGCATACCTGCTTCTGTCATGTAAACGAATTCTTTCGCATTTTTACCATGGGCGTATACACCAGCATCAGTTCCGAAAGCTATTTTAACGCCGGCTTTATATGCTTTCGCAAAGGTGCCTTGAATAAGAGGCCCAATTTCACTTGCTTTCTTTGCGATTACTGGGGGATAATAATTTGGAATTTTAGCAGAATCAGCTACAGATTTACCTGCTATAATTGTTGGAACCAAGTATGTTCCATTCTTCTTTGCCAGTTCCATTCCTTCAGCATCCATAAAGGTACCATGCTCTATTGAGGCTACTCCTCCAATAATGGCTCTTTTAATTCCTTCGGCGCCATGAGCGTGGCAAGCTACTTTCATTCCATAATCTTTAGCAGTTTCAACTACTGTTCTAATTTCCTCGATGCTATATTGGGCACCAGAACCATCTTTACTTAGATCCAAAACACCTCCTGTTGATGCTATTTTAATAAAATCTGCTCCATTTTTAAACTGTAAACGAACAGCTTTAACCAATTCGTCTTTACCATCAGCAACACCATCTTTTGGTTGAACAGGGTTAGGAAATAAATCTTCACTTAAACCATGAGTGGGGTCCATGTGTCCACCTGTGGCAGAGATTGCTATTCCGGCGGTTAAAACGTGTGGTCCAATTACCTCACCTTTATCTATGGCTTTTCTTAAAGCAATGTTTACACCGCTTCCACCACAATCTCTTACACTTGTAAAACCAGCCATTAATGTTTTGCTGGCAAAAACAGTTGATCTGAAAGCAACGTCTGCTTTGTTAGAAGTCATGTCTTCTCTAAAATTGTCTTTGCTGGTTTCGTGTTCTAAATGCACATGACAATCTATTAAACCAGGTAATACCGTTTTGTTTTTTAAATTGATGACTTTATCTGATGAGGAGCCACTTTTATAGCCACTTATTACATCAGTAATTTTTGAGCCATCAATTACAATGGTTATTTCTGATAGGGTTTTGCCCGAGTTAACATCAATTAAATGACCACATTGCATATAAGTTTTTTGCGCATAGGTATGTACGCTGATGAATAGAATAAAGAGTGTAAAGATTTTTTTCATTGAGTTATTTTTAGAGGTAAGAAAGATAGAAAATTAATCTCGGGCTTTATAATTTGAAATGATTTGCTTTAGCGAGTAAATAGGCTTTGTTTTCCTTCAAAAAAATAGGATCGTAGCGTGGCGATGGAAAACGCGATCCGTAGCGAACCGTCTAAATTTAATTGGTAGGTTATTTCTACTTAGAATTTTAGAAAAATTCTATAACTATTTGTCAATCACCTTCACCATCAAGCCTTTTACTACGGGTTCTTTTAAAGTCATCCCATTTAAAATGGCAATATCTTCTCTCTTTTTGCCATCATTGATTCCACGAATGGTTAGAATTTCGCCTAATGTAGTATTAGTTGTAGCCGTTATAACTTTAATTCGATCAGGCTTTCTATTAATTTTTTCTTGGTCTGTCAATTGTCTGAAACCAGACATGGTGTTACTAAATAGGGTGTCGTAATAACTAAAGCTATTGGCGTCAGTTACCCCTATCATATGATAGATGTTGCTACCGTATGCAATAAAATAAGATAGGGTCCTGATAGCAGGTGATTGTTGCTGTTGATCAGCAGGCTGGTCAGCAATCACTCTTAAGACACTTAATCCATTAATAGTGGTTTGGTCATTTTGAACAACAGTAAGATTGTAATTTTTAATTACTGCATTTGCCGCTTCTTGTAAGGTTTTACCTGGAGCTAAACTTAGCATCATTAAAGCTTTTCCGTCAGCTTCTGTCATTTGAAAAGATTGGGGACTATTATTTGTCTTCCAATTGGCAGGGATTGGGAATTGAAATTTTAAAACAGGATGGTAAAAAGTATTATTTTCTACAAAACCTTGCTTTGGGTCTTCTCCATAAACAATGCCATCGATCTTTTTTAAATAACTATTTCTAGCGACGATAGGATCGGTCAATTTTTCTTTTCTTTGCCATTGGGTTGCCAATTTATCTACCGTAACCATTCGCTCTCCAGGATTTGGGTGGGTAGAAAGAAAATCGGGTAATTGATTATTGTTTTTTGCTGATATTCTTTCTAGAGTTCCAAAAAAATCAGCCATTTGGTGTGCATCGTAATTAATTTTACTGGAATATTCTACTCCTAATTCATCTGCTTGTCGCTCCGCATCCCTTCCAAATTTTAAAAATAATAAGCTTAAGCCTTGCGAAGCTTGTTGACCATATTGAGCAATGGTAGGAGAAATGATCATTCCTGCTAATAAACCAATTTGACCTAAAGTTGCATTTGCTTGTTGAGACACCGTGTGACGGGCAGTGATGTGTCCAATCTCATGGCCCAAAACTCCAGCAAATTCTGCTTCATTGTTAAAATTTGCCATAATTCCCCTTGTAAAATAAACGTAACCAGGTATAGCAAATGCGTTAACAACTTCAGAATCTACAATACGAAAGTTGTATTCAATATTAGGGCGGTGAGAAATGGCGGCCATTTGTTTTCCCTTTGCGTTAATGAAGTTTTGAAGTTCTTGATTTTCATAAAGCCCATACTCGGCAATAATTTGAGGATCAGCATCTTTGCCCATTTGAATTTCTTGTGCCTCCGACATTAAAACCAATTGTTTTTTTCCAGTAACAGGATTAATTGCGCAGCTATTGAATAGAAATGTTGATATGATGACGATTGAAATGGAAAGTAAATTTTTGTTCATGATGGTTAATTATGGATTAACCAAGACTAAACAAAATTAGTACCGCTTTTATCAGTTCATTTCTTTTAAAAGAAAAAACCGATTTAAGATTTCTCAAATCGGTTTAAATTATAGTCTTTAGTTATTGTATCACTAACAATATTGTTCGAAAGCACCTATTAAATTATCGGCAATCATTTGTGCTGGGCGACCTTCAATTTGGTGACGTTCCACAATATGTACTAACTTTCCGTCTTTAAATAAAGCCATCGATGGTGAAGATGGAGGGTAAGGCAACATGTGATTTCTGGCTGCGTCAACCGCATCTTTTTCCATTCCTGCAAAAACAGTAACTATTTTGCTTGGTTTTTTACCCTCTTGCACAGCAATTTTAGCTGCAGGGCGAGCATTCGCTGCTGCACAACCACAAACCGAATTTACCACTACAAAAGTAGTTCCTTCACTATTGATAGCATTAGCTACTTCTTCCGCACTTTTTAATTCTTCAAATCCAACGCTAGTTAAATCGGTACGCATTGGGGCAACTAAATATTCTGGATACATTTTTTTGAGTTAAAAGTTCTTAATATGTTAAAAGTATAAAGTCAAAAGTATAAAGACCTTAATAGCTCTACAAAATTAATCTTTTAAGCTTTGGTTAGCAATATTGTGCATCAATGGTTTGTCATAAATAAACAGTAAATAATTTCAAACAATTAATATTTAATTATTTTAGACTTTTGATATTACTAATTATGAAAAACATGAGTTGGTTGTTTATTTCATCTATTATATTAATTGGTTTTGGAGCTTTAGGCGGTATATTGTTAACCATTGATCAATTTCAAAGTGGAAATGATTCAAGAGATGAAATTATTAAGAGTGTTAAAACAAATAATAAGCAACTAGTAAAACAACTTACAAGTATTGAAAAAGAAAGAAATGAACTTAAGAAAGATTTAGAATTAAGAGACTCTAAAGTTGAAAAGCAAGGCGAAGAAATAATAAATCTTAATAGAAAACTTTCAGAAAAATCTGAATATATATCAAATTATTTAACTGGTGGAGAAGGATATCCATTTATTGATCTCGTAGGATTTGAGGTATCAAAAGCAGACCAAGCAAAATTATATATTAAAATAGAAAACAATTTTGATTTGCCACTCTACAATATTAATTTTTCAATCAAAGATTATGATATGATTGAGAATTTATCTTATTACGGTTCAGATAATAAAGTTCGGAGAATAAGTGAAAAGGACTATTACAATTCGATTCTTTTTAAAAAAGAAATGAATGAAATTCCTCCTCATCAATGGAACAGTTTTGAATCAAAAATTCCTCAAAAACCTTTTAGATTTCATATAAATATTAGAACTAAAAACGGAGTATTTATTGAAAAAGTTGTAGCTGTGGAAATTATTAAGGGTTATTTTTGGTATGGTTTTCAGCTATTTGACAATAAAGGGAATTTACTTTTGGAAAATATAAAGAAAGACATGATTCCATCCTATAAAAAGATGGTTTTAAAGGCATTAAAAACAATTCCTGTAAATTTGGAATTACAATTAATGGAATAAATAGAATGCTCAAAAATGGTCTTTGAATATAAATTCTATTCTTAACATTTCCTTTACTTTATACACTTGAAATTCACAACTCCATTCCTTACCTTTGCGATTCACTAAATAAATAACTATGTCATCAGTAGAGACAAATTACGTTCCTTTTAAAGTAAAGGACATTTCCCTAGCAGAATGGGGAAGAAAAGAAATTGGATTAGCCGAAGCAGAAATGCCAGGTTTAATGGCTTTAAGAGAAGAGTTTGGCGCAAGTCAACCACTTAAGGGAGCTAGAATTGCAGGATGTTTACACATGACTATCCAAACTGCAGTTTTAATCGAAACTTTAGTAGCACTTGGTGCTGATGTTACTTGGTCATCATGTAACATTTTCTCGACTCAAGATCATGCAGCAGCAGCTATTGCAGCAGCAGGAATTCCAGTTTATGCTTGGAAAGGCTTAAACGAACAAGAATTTGATTGGTGTATCGAACAAACTTTGTTTTTCGGTGAAAACCAAGAACCATTAAACATGATTTTAGATGATGGTGGTGATTTAACTAACATGGTATTGGATAAATACCCTGAATTAGCTGCTGGCATTAAAGGAATCTCTGAAGAAACTACCACTGGTGTTCTTCGTTTACACGACCGTGTGAAAAAAGGAACTTTACCAATGCCCGCAATCAACATCAATGATTCGGTAACAAAATCAAAATTTGATAATAAATACGGATGTAGAGAGTCTTTAGTTGATGCAATCCGTAGAGCAACTGATATTATGATGGCTGGGAAAGTAGCTGTTGTTTGTGGTTATGGCGACGTAGGTAAAGGTTCAGCAGAATCTTTGGCAAGAGCGGGTGTAAGAGTAATTGTTACTGAAATTGATCCAATTTGTGCTTTACAAGCTGCAATGGAAGGTTATGAAGTGAAGAAATTAAATACTGCTATCAAAGAAGCAGATATTGTAGTTACAGCAACAGGTAATAAAGACATTGTTAGAGGCGAGCATTTCGAAGCATTAAAAGACAAAGCTATTGTTTGTAATATCGGTCATTTTGATAATGAAATTGATATGGCATGGTTAAATAAAACTCATGGTGCATCAAAAATCGAAATCAAACCTCAGGTAGATAAATATACCATCAACGGAAGTGATGTGATTGTTTTAGCAGAAGGTAGATTAGTGAATTTAGGTTGTGCAACTGGTCACCCATCATTTGTAATGTCCAACTCATTTACTAACCAAACTTTAGCACAAATGGAACTTTGGACAAATACAGGAGCTTATGAAAATAAGGTTTATGTATTGCCTAAAACATTAGACGAGAAAGTTGCTCGTTTACATTTAGCTAAAATTGGTGTAGAACTAGAAGAATTAAGAAACGACCAAGCAGATTATATCGGTGTAACTGTAGAAGGTCCTTTCAAATCTGATTCTTACAGATACTAATATTACATGATTGATCCCGATAGTTATCAGGATATGATTAATTTAAAACCGCTCTGTGATTATCAGAGCGGTTTTTTTGTTGTTTGCTGACACACAATTAAACTTAGCTAGAAGTAGAAGCTATTTCAATTAAATTTTAGATTAGTTGAAACGATGGAAGCTTCCATCTTTATGGATAAGAAGCCATTATAAACTTTAGTAAAATGACAGCTAAACACTTTATTATTTTTATCATCATTTCCATAACTTTAGGTTGATGTAAATCCATGAAAACTCCTTTAAACATCAACTTTCCTGATTTTGATATACAAGCACATCGTGGTGGAAGGGGGCTGATGCCTGAAAACACGATATCGGCAATGCTGAATGCTTTGAATTTTGAAGTGAATACTTTAGAAATGGATACACACATAACTAAAGATGGTGAAGTGGTGGTGACACATGATGATACTTTAAGTCCTGATTTTATCTTACAGCAAAACGGAGATGAAATTCCAAAAGAGAAGAATTTCGTCATTTTCAAAATGGATTATATTGAACTCAAAAAGTTTGATGTAGGCTCCAAATATTATGCTAAATTCCCTGATCAG